>DATFGC010000270.1:0-9918 GCA_035249765.1 Gemmatimonadales bacterium
TTTTCACCTCCGGCGCGGAGGCGACCATGAGGGCCCGAGCCTTTCTCCTGGCAGGGTGGTCGGGACTCACCCTGGGATGCGGCGACCGTCCCGCTCCCGCGCACCCTGGAGCGGTCATCGTCCGGGACAGCCTCGGCATCCGGATCGTGGAGCATCCCGCGGGTTATGAGGACGGCCTCCCGGTCTGGGACGCGCGGGGTGAGCCGGTCGTGGACATCGGGGGCGGGGATGAAGGTGGGCAGGACTTGCACCTGGTCCGCGGCGCGGTGCGGCTGGGCGACCGGCGCATCGTGGTGGCCAACGGCGGGAGCGGCGAGCTCAGGGTTTTCGACAGCACGGGGCGCTATCTGCGGGCCATCGGAAAACAGGGGCAGGGTCCCGGAGAATTCGCGTCGCTGGGCACCGTGTCGCGCATTCCCGGAGACACTCTCGTCGCCCTGGATTTCCAGCTGCGGCGGTTTTCGCTCTTCGCGCCCTCGGGGGATTTCGTGAGCAGCACCTCGAGCATGGTGCGCTCGGAGCACGGCCGTGTGGCTGCGTCGATGCGGCTGCTCGACGGGAGACTGGTGGGTACCGAGGGCAGCTTCGGGGACATGAAAGAGACCTCCGGCCCGGTTCGGCGGGTGCCCATGGCGGTCGTCGTGCTCCAAACCGGCGCGGAAGGTTTCGATACCATCGCGGTGGTGCCCGGCCCGGAAGTCTATCCGGCGCTCGGGCGGGAGGCCGGGCAAGAGTTCCCCACGGTCAAAGGGCTCGAGTTCGGGCGGGAGGCCGTGATCGCGACCGATGGGAGACAGATCTTTGTGGGGAGCAACGAGCCGGTGGGTATCCGGGTGTATCAGGCCGACGGCCGGCTGGTTCGGATTATCCGGAGCGCGACCCCTGCGGAGCCGGTGACCGAGGCGCACCGGGCTCAGCGGATCCGCGAGAGTCTGGCCCGGCTGGAGCGGCAACGGGCACCAGAGCAGTTGAAGGCGCAATGGCGGAAGAATCAGGAAGACCACCGTTTCGCCGAAACGTTTCCCTTCTATGAACGCCTGCTGATCGGCACCGACGGGAGCCTCTGGGTCGAGCTCGCCCGGCGCACCGAGGACGAAGGCCGGCGCTACGTCGTGTACGACACCAGCGGCACCGCGATCGCGACGGTCCGCTGCCCCGACCGGGTGCGCCCCTATGAGGTCGGTCCGATCGAGATCCTCGGGCTGTGGCGGGACCCCGAGGAGGTGAATCACGTGCGGGCGTACAAAGTGAGCAGTGAGCGGTGAGCGGTGAGCGGTAAGCGGTGAGAAGTGGAAGGGTGGGTCCAGCATCCAGCTGCCAGCATCAAGTATCTTAGGTCCCCATGCCGCTTCGTCGCGTCGCCGTCTTCGCGGGGTCCGCCGCCCCGCTCGCTCCCGCGTACGCCGACGCGGCCACCCGGGTGGGCCGGCTGCTGGCCGAGAACGGGATCACCCTGCTCACCGAGGGGGTGATGACCGGGCTCGAGGCGGTACTGGTCGAAGCCGCCCGGGATGCCGGTGGAGCGGTTGCTCTCCTGCCCAGGGATCCCGCCCTGGTCGAAAAGGCGGACGGTTTGCTGGCGCTGCCTCAGGGCCTGCTCACCTTCGACGAGCTCTTTCAGCTCTGGAGCTGGCAGAATCCCGCCGATCCGGAGAAACCCACCGGTCTCCTCAACGTGGACGGATACTTCACCGCGCTGCTCAAGAACGAATCGGACGCCGCGGTGGAGCGGTTCGTCCGGGAAACCCAGCGCGGGATGCTGATCGTGGATTCCGATCCCGAGTCGCTGCTCCACAGCATGGCCGACTTCCGACCGCCGGAGACCCGCCGGCTCCATGCGCGGGACGATCAGTGAGCCCGTTCGAAATCGTCGCTGCCGGATTCGGCATCGTCAGCGTGTTTCTGTCCACCCGGCAGATCGTGTGGAGCTGGCCCACGTCGCTGATCAACGTGACGATGTACACGGTGATCTTCGCGCAGCAGAAGCTCTACGGCCTGATGGCCATTCAGGTGTTTTTTGCGGCGGTGTCGATCTACGGCTGGTACAAATGGCTGTTCGGCGGCGTGGCGAAGACCGAGCTCAGGGTGTCGCGCACCGGTTCCCGGCTGGGCGCCGCCCTGCTGGTCATCGGGCTCTGCGGATGGCTGGCGCTCTACCTGGTGCTCCGGGCGACCAATGACGCCTCGCCCTTCATCGATGCGTTTTTCTTTGCGGTGAGCCTGGTGGCGCAGTGGATGATGGCCCGCAAGCTGCTCGAATGCTGGCCGATCTGGATTGCGATCAACTGCATCTCGGTGCCCTTCTTCCTGCTCCGGGCCAACTATGCCACCGCCGCCCAGTACGCGGTGTTCCTGGTGCTCGCCTTCATGGGGTGGAGACATTGGAAGGCCTCGCTGCTCGAACCCTCCAACGCCTGAGCAAACCGTGCCTGCTGCCAGTTGCCCGTTGCCGGTTGCCTTCACTAGGCCTGTTGCCTCCGCTCGATTCCTCGCGATCCTGATCCTCGCAGCAGGCTGCGGCGGGAGCAGCGGCCCGGTCCCCGCCCCCCGGCCCGGCGCCGCCGTGTCGATGGCGGACGGCCTCCGCATCGCGGACCGCTTCCGGGTCGCGGCCATCACCGAGCGCCGCACTACCCAGACGGAGTACTGGAAGGCAATCGCCCCCTCGCTCGGCTCCCCGCGCCTGGTGGTGGAGGTGGTGGGCCGGTCGATGCAAGGCCGCGAGCTGCGCACCGTCACCAGCGGGACCGGTCCCGTCACCGTGCTGCTCTGGTCGCAGATGCACGGCGACGAGCCCACCGCGACCATGGCGCTGGCCGACATCTTCGCCTGGCTCGCCGCGCCGGGCGACGACCCGTTGCGCGACCGGATCAGCGGGGCGCTCACGGTGGTGATGCTGCCGATGCTCAATCCCGACGGGGCCGAGCGCTACCAGCGCCACAACGCCGCCGGGATCGACATCAACCGGGACGCCCGGACCCTGGCGACGCCCGAGGCCCGCGCCCTCAAGGCGCTGCGCGACCGGCTCCAGCCGGCCTTCGGCTTCAACCTCCACGACCAGAATGCGCGGACCCGGGTCGGCCGTAACGGCCTCCAGGCGGCGATCGCGCTGCTCGCTCCCGCGGCTGACGCGGAACGCTCCTACGGTCCAGCCCGCAGCCGGGCCCGCCAGGTCGCCGCCGGGATTGCCCGGGCACTGGCCGGCGAGATTCCCGGCCGGGTGTCCAAGTACGACGATGCCTTCAATCCCCGGGCGTTCGGCGACCTGATGCAGACCTGGGGCACCAGCACCGTGCTGATCGAAAGCGGCGCGCTGCCGGATGACCCCGAGAAGCAGGCCCTCCGGCGGCTCAACGTGGCGGCGATTCTGGGCGCGCTGGACGCCATCGCGACCGGCGGCTACGCCTCGGCCGACACCAACGATTACGAGCGGCTTCCCTTCAATACCGGGGGGGCCTACGATCTGCTGGTGCGGGGCGGACAACTGGTGCTTCCGGGGATGCCGCCGCTCCCGGCCGACCTCGCGATTAACTTCGATGACGCCGTGGCCCGGAAGGGCCCCCGGGTGCGCGAGGTCGGCGATCTGACCGGGGTGATCGCAATCGATACCCTGGTGGCCACCGGGGGATTCCTGCATCCGCGGCCCGGTGCGCTGACCCGGGACGGAGCCCGGATCTGGCTGGTGATCGGAGCCGTGGCCGCCTTCGATGTCCGGGAGGGCGCCGACCCGTCCAGCCCGCTCCGGCAACGGATCGAGTAGGCCCGGGAGGAAGACGATCATGCCGACGAAAAAGCCGGACCGGCAGAAGGGTCCGCTGGCGGAATATCAGAAGAAGCGGGACTTCACCAGGACCGCCGAGCCGAAGGGCAAGAGCCCGGTCAAGCGGAGCACCCTCGCCTTCGTGATTCAGAAGCACGCCGCGAGGAACCTGCACTTCGACCTGCGCCTCGAGCTGGACGGGGTCATGAAGAGCTGGGCCGTGCCCAAGGGACCCAGTCTCGATCCCGCCGTGAAACGGCTGGCGATGCAGGTGGAGGACCACCCGGTTGAGTACAACAGCTTCGAGGGCACCATCCCGGCCGGCGAGTATGGCGGAGGGACGGTGATGCTCTGGGACCGGGGCACCTACACCTTCTGGGAGGAGGACCCCGAGCCGGTGGAACGGCTCCGGGAGGGATACGCCAAGGGAGATTTCAAGTTCGAGCTGCGCGGCAAGCGGCTCCAGGGCACCTGGGTCCTGGTGCGGATCAAGCGAGGCAGTCCCGAGAAGCCGCAGTGGCTCCTGATCAAGCACCGGGACGAATTCGCGAAGCCCGGATCGGAGATCGTCGAGGAAGAAGTCACCTCGGTGGCGACCGGGCGGACCATGGACGAAATTACCGCTGGAGACCAACCAACCAAGGGGAGATCATGACCACCAAGCTGGAAAAGCCACTCAAGCGGGAGCTCGAAATCGGAGGGCAGCCATACATCCTGGTGATCACGCCGGCCGGGCTCAAGCTGACCCCCAAAGGAAAGCGGAAGGGGCAGGAGATCCTCTGGGACGCCCTGATCAGCGGAGAGGCCGCGCTCGCCGTGGCGCTCAACGCGTCTCTCGAGGAACAGAACCAAAGCTGACCGAAACCCGTCACCGGTTCGTGATGCAGCGCACATCGCGCCGTGACCGGGGCGGCCTAGCTTGGCCGCATGCAACGCCGATTCCTGCGCGCCGTAGCGCAGCGCGACCTGAACCACGTCCGCCGGGAGCTGTTCCTCACGCCGTTACTCCACAGCACCGGGCGCCCGGCGCCGGCGGGAAGCCCAGAGGAAGTAAGCCGGGACCCCCGCGGCGAGGAGCAGGGTGCCGCGGAGGGCGTTTCCGGGATTGGACCGGATCGAGCCGATCACGACGTACACCGCCGCGAGGATGAAGAGGAGCACGGCCCAGGGGTAGCCGGGAACCCGGAATGATCCCGCGCTGCCCCCGGGGGGCACGGTGCCCGCGGCGGGCCGCCGCCGGTAGATGAACAGGGTGGCGGCGGTACTGCCGAAGAAGATCCAGTCGGCGAAGGTCACGTAATCCAGCAGCTGTCCATAGCTTCGGGTCGCCAGCAGCAGCGAAGCCCAGATCCCCTGGGCGATGATCGCCGCCCCCGGGGTGCGGTAGCGGGGATGCAGCCTGGCGAACGACTCGAAAAACAGCCCGTCGGCCGCCATCGCCTGATAGACCCGGGGCGATACCATGATCACCAGATCGAGAAACCCGAAGGTCGACGCCACGATGCCGGCGCTGATCAGGGTCCGCCCCGACGCGCCCAGCACCGCGGTCATGGTGTCCGCCGCGGGAGCGGTGCTCCGGGCCAGACCGTCCACCCCGAGCGCCCGGAGATAGGCGAGGTTGGCCAGCAGGTACACCACCACCACGCCCAGCACTCCCAGCACCAGGGCCCGGGGGAGATTCCGCTCCGGCTCGACCAGCTCCTCGGCGATGAAGTTGGTCTGCTGCCAGCCCCCATAGGCGAAGAGCACCGGGACGAAGGCGGTGGAGAGGGCGAGGAGAATAGGAAGGAAGCCGCTGGGGGCTGGGGATGGGGGGTTGGGGATTGGGGGTTGGGGAGAGTCCGGACTCAGCAGCAATCCTGCCAGGATCAGAATCACCAGGGCGGCCAGCTTGAGCAGAGTGAAGACATTCTGGGTCCAGGCGGCCGGCCGGACGCCGACGTAGTTCAAGGCGCTCAGCAGCAGGATCGCGCCCGCCGCCACGAACGGAAGCATCCGCTCCGGAATGCCCAGCAGCGCTCCGGTGTAGCTCGCGAACGTGAACGCCACCGCGGCAATCGCCCCGGTGGCCATGATCAGCAGCAGTGCCCAACCGTAGAGAAATGCCGGCAGCGGTCCAAAGGCGTCGCGGAGGTAGGCATAGCCGCCGCCCACCCGGGGATTGCGGGCCGCCAGCTCGCCGAAAATGAAGGCGCCGAGCAGCGCCACCACGCCGCCCAGCATCCAGGCGGCGAGGGTGAGCGAGGTGGTGCCGACCCGCGCGGCCACGATGGCGGGGTTGAGGAAGATCCCCGATCCGATGATCCCGCCGATGACCGCCATGGTACCGCTGAAGAGCCCGAGGCGACGGGCGTAGCTCACCGGAGGCTGGCGCATGGGGGAGAAGCTAACGCGCTCCCGGAGCCGGGGTTAGAATGCAGGCATGGGATTCCGGCGATTCACCGATCGGGACAAGCTGGCCTGGGAGATCCGCCCGGTGGGGCGGGGGGAATGGGAATTCAGCCCGGTGGGGGAGAATCCCGGGAAGCCCCGCACCGTGGCGTCACCCGGGTACGAGAAGGACCCGTACGAGCTGAGCCAGGAAGAGCTGCAGCGGCTGCTCGATGGGGCAGCGGCGGCCCCGGTGCGCAGGGTGAGGAATCCGTTTGAGTAAGACGCAAAGACGCAAGGACGCAAAGACGCAAAGAGAAAGCGAGCCATGATCGCACTCTACCTGTTCTGTCTCGGGCTGGGTGGGGTGCTCCTCGCGGCCTCTTTCTTTGCCGATGCGGAAGGGCCGGACGACTTCAGCGACGTCGGCTGGCAGCAGCTGTTCTCGCTGCGCAACCTGACCTACTTCCTCTTCGTCTTCGGGGCGGTCGGCTCGGCGATCGCGCTGGTCCGCGGGGGGAAGCCGGGCCTGACCGGTCTTCTGCTCGCGTCTGGCGCCGGGCTCGCGGTGGCCGCGGTGGTGCACCGGGTGTTCGGCTACCTGCGCCGCACCGACAGCTCCGAGGTGGCCTCGGACCGCGCCCTGGTGGGCCAGCTGGCCCGGGTCACCCTGCCGGTGGGTCCCGGCGGAATTGGTAAGGTCGAGCTCACCTTCGGGGGGCAGCGGGTGGAACTGCTGGCGCGGCCCTTCGACACCGGGTCGGGCGAACCGCAGCCGATCGAGAATGGCAGTGAAGTCGTCATCGTGGACATGACCGCCGGCACGGCACTGGTCAGCCGCGCCTCCATGCAGTGATACTCCGAGGAATCCCATGGGCGAATTAGGCACCCTCCCGCTGATCATCGGCGGCGTGGTCGCGCTGGCCATCCTGGCGCTGGTGGTGACGCTCAAGAACTTCATCGTGCTGGTCCGCCCCAACATGGTGGCGGTGATCACCGGGCGCACCGGCGGGGACGAAGCGGCCAAGAACTACCGTTTTGTGAGCGGCGGCCGGACCTTCCGCATCCCGGTCATTCAGGACGTGTCCTACCTGCCGCTCACCACCATGTCCATTCCGGTGGATGTGAAGGACGCGCCCTCCAAGGGGTACATCCCCCTGCACGTGCGGGCGATCGCCAACGTGAAGATCGCTTCCACGCCCTCGGAGGCCTTGCACGCCGCGGCGGAGCGGCTGCTGGGCATGCGGATGGAGGAGATGTCGCGCCTCGCGGAGGAAACCCTCACCGCCAACCTGCGCGGGGTGCTCTCCCGGATGACGCCGGAGGAAGCCAATTACGACCGGGAGGCCTTCGAGCGGGAAATCGCCAGCGAAGCAAAAATGGAGCTGCTGAAGCTGGGCTTCGCGCTGGACAACTTCAAGATCCAGCAGATCAGCGACAACGCCGGGTACCTCGACGCGGTGGGCAAGGTCAAAACCGCCGAAGTGGTGAAAAACGCGGCGGTGGCCCAGGCGCAGCAGCTCTCGGAAACCCAGCAGCGCGAGGCGGAAGCGCGCCGGGCGGCCGAAGTCGCCCGGGCCCAGGCCTCGCTGGCCATCGCCGAAGCGCAGAACCTCCTGCGGGTGCGCCAGGCCGAGCTCAACCGGGAAGCGGAAACCGCGGAGCGGACCGCCGCGGTCATGGCCCAGAAGGCGGAGGTGGTGGCGCAGCAGAGCATGGAGGTGGAGCGCATCGAGCTGCAGCGGAAGCGGCTGCAGGCCGACATCGTGGAGCCGGCCGAAGCGCAGCGCAAGCAGGCCGAGCAGATGGCGGCGGCCGAAGCGGCCCCGATCCGGGAGAGCGGCCGGGCCCAGGCCGAAGTGCTGGAGCTGCTGTTCGCGCAGATCGCCCGGGGCGGACCGGACGGACTGAAGGTCTTCATGGCGGAAAAGCTGCGCGAGATGCTGCCGGTGGTGATGGAGACCGCCAAGGACATCGAGGTGGAGCGTCTGGTGATCGTGGACAGCGGCGAAGGCGGCGGAGTCGCCTCGGCGGCGAGCCAGCGCGCCAACGCCGCCTATGCGATGCTGGAGAGCCTGGCGACGCGGTTCGGCTTGAACATCGACACGGTCATCCAGGGCGCGCTCAAGCCGGGTGCGGGGAAAGAAGGCACCGCGGCTACCGCAGCACCCGAGCGACCATGATCCCGTCCTGAGTCTTGAGCTCGGTGATCCGCTGGGCCAGGGGGAGCACCGAGATCTCGACCGATTTCCCCACCAGCGGCGCGTGGAGCAGGTGGAGCCGGCCGTCCTGCCAGAGCGCGATCCCGGTGTGGGCCACGTCGAGCCCCGGAAGCGTGGACGTGGCGGCGATGAGGTCGCCATCCCGGATGCCGGAGGCGGCCGCCTCGATGCGCGCTTCGGGGATATACCATCGAGCCGGCTCCCCGTTGAGGCGCTGCTCCATGGCCCGGATGGCCTCGGGCACTCCGGGCTCCGCCATCTGGCGGTAGGCCGCCGGATGGGCCGACATGAAGCCGAGTGGCTCGGCATCTTCCACGCCTCCGAGCTCCCGGGCGAGGAGGCGGAGCCGGCCCCGCGCCGCGTTATCACTCAGCCATTCCGAGAAATAGTGCAGCCGGCTGGGATAGCCGCCGATCATTCCGCCCCGATAGCGGATGTCCATGAGATATCCCGCGTAACGCGCCTCAGCCGAGGCGCGGTCGGCCAGCAGCGCGGTGCCGCCTTCCCGGATGAACCGGGTCATCGCCAGCATGTTCTCGATAAAGGTGACGCAGTCGAACTCCCGGAGGTTGATCACCACCCGCTCCGGCCCGGGCACCTCGAGGGTGCCGGGGGTGTAGGTGGCGCCGACGAAGCTCTCTCCCAGTCGGGCGATCGCGCGGCCCAGCGGGACGGTGTCGAGCCCCTGAGCCACGGCCCAGCGCACCTTGGTGTCGAGCACCTGCCAGTCGGCGTCGGGCCAGTGCTCACCCGGCTCCGGCGCTGCGCACATCATGATCGCGGCCAGCGCGAGTGCACCACGCATTCCTCCCCCTTTGCGGCCGTTCGCCCGCACCGGGAAAAGTAGCGACACCGCTGGCCTCGGCGCGCCTCAAGGCATACCTTTTCCCGGCCCCCGTCGATCGCTACTCCGTCACGAGAACACGCCATGGCCCGGTCCACCGTTTTGTGCGCGCTCGCCCTGCTGGGAGTCTTGCCGGCCGAATCCATCGCCCAGGTGGACACCTCGCTGCTGCGTGGCCTCAAGTACCGCCTGGTGGGTCCGTCCCGAGGGGGGCGGGTCACCGCGGTGACCGGGGTTCCCGCCCAGCCCGGGACCTACTACATGGGAGTGGCCAGCGGAGGAGTGTTCCGGACCACCAACAGCGGGGAGACCTGGGTCCCGATCACGGACGGGAAGGTACCGGTCGGGTCGATCGGAGCGATCGCGGTGGCGGAATCGAATCCCAGCATCATCTATGTGGGTACCGGGTCCGACGGGGTGCGCAGCAACGTCTCCACCGGGCGGGGGGTGTATCGAAGCCTGGACGGCGGCGCTACCTGGGAATTCGCCGGGCTCTACCGCGCGGGCCAGATCGGGGCGGTGCGGATTCATCCTGCCGATCCGAACACGGTCTGGGTCGCCGCCAACGGCGACATCTTCAAACCCAGCGCCGAGCGGGGGGTGTTCAAGACCACCGACGGCGGGAAGACCTGGAAGAAGACGCTGTTCGTCTCCGACAGCACCGGGGCGATGGATGTCGAGCTGCAGCCCGGCAATCCGGGCACCGTGTACGCCTGGATGTC
>DATFGC010000271.1:0-9551 GCA_035249765.1 Gemmatimonadales bacterium
GGCCCAGCCGGGGATTCTCCGATGGCTGGGGCGCGGGAACCCCTCCGGCCGACTGCGGCCCCGGGCCCGGGGGCCCATGGGTCGGCTGCGCGGGACCGGCCGGATCGACCACGGTGATCTTGACCCCGTCCTGCTGCACCCCCTCGATCGCCTTGACCGCGTTGCGGGCCTCCCGCACCAGAGTCGCCGGGTCTTCGCGGGAAAGCAGGAACGTGAAGGAGACCCGTCCCTCCGGGGAGACTTCGAGGTCCCGGATCATGCCGGCGGACAGGAGGTCGTTCTCGAGCCGCGGGTTACGGATGCGGGCGAGCGCCGCACCGACGGCTCCCTGGAGCGAAGGGGTCACCGGGAAGTCATCGCGAGGCCCCAAAGGGGCCGTGGCGATCCCGGCGACCGGATCGCTTCGTTGCGCTCGCGATGACTCCCGGGCGCCCTAGATCGCATCGACTTGCTTCACTTCCGGAACCATTTGCCGCAGGCGGGCCTCGATGCCCTGCCGCAAAGTGATCGAGGAGGCGCTGCAGCCCGAGCAGGTGCCGCCCAGACGCAGCAGCAGCACCCCGTCCGTTTCGTCGAAGTCCACGACCTCCACCTGACCGCGGTGGGAGGCGATGTAGGGCCGGAGAGTGTCGAGGGTTTCCTCGATGCGTTCCAGTGTATTCGGCATAGTTGTAATATAGCCTTCAGCCCTCAGCTTTCAGCCGTCAGCGACTGAAGGCTGATGGCTGACGGCTGATGGCTGATGGTTGAGGGCTGATGGCTCCCCGTTGAGAAATCGGCGCGCCGCCTCCAGCACCCGGGCCTGCACCTCGGGCAGCGAGCCCGGGAGCGACATGCCCGAGGCGTGCACGTGACCCCCGCCGCCGTAGGGCCGGGCGAACGCGGCGACGTCCACATCCCCCACCGACCGTAAAGAGACCTTCACCCGGCCCTGCGACATCTCGCGGAAAAGCATCGCCATCCGGACCCCGGCCACCGATCGGGGGAACTCGACGATTCCCTCGAGATCGTCCACCGTCACTCCGTGGCGCTCGACCGCCCCGGGCGGCACGGTGACCCAGCCCAGCCCGATCTCCGGCTCGACCACCAGGGTCTGCAGCGCTTCCGCGAGCAGCCGGGGCCGGCCCACCGGGGCGTTGGCGTAGACGTCGAGATAGATGGATTCGGGATCGAGGCCGGTCTCCAGCAATTCCGCCGCGATCCGGAGGGTCCGGGGATGGGTGTTGCTGAAGCGGAAGCCGCCGGTGTCGGTCATCATCGCGACATACAGCGCCCGGGCCACCTGGCCGGTCAGCGGCCAGCGGTTGGCCAGGGCGATTTCCGCCACCAGCTCACCGGTGGCGGCTGCACCGGGATCCACGTAACGGGGACCCGGCGGCAGCGTTCCCGGACTGGTGTGGTGATCGATGCAGGCGACCGGCACCCCGCGCTCGGCCACCGTGCCGGACAGCATTCCCAGGCGACCCAGGTCGGAGATATCCACCACCACGATGGCATCGGCCCCCCGAAGGGTCTTGACCGCCTCGCTGGTCCGGTCCGCTTTCGCCACATCCCGGAACAGGAAATCGAAGCGGGCCGGGGTGGGAGTCGGATTGGCGATCAGCGCCTCAATGCCCAGCTCCCGGAGCAGCAGCACCAGCGCGACTTCGCTGCCCAGCCCGTCGCCGTCCGGATTGACGTGGGTCGTGAGACAGACCCGCCGTCCCGGCACCAGCAGCTCGGCCAGGGACTGGGCGGCGGTCAGCTTCTCGGCGGAGAGGGTGATGGACATGGCCGTAAAGTCACCGTCTAGTCCCTCGGATGGAACCCCAGCGCGGCCAGGAGCGCCAGAAACCCGAGCACATAGGCGGCCACGACATACCAGCCGTACCGCAGCCAGAGCCGGAAGGACCGTGCTTCCGGATACATGCTGGTGAGCGCCACGCCGGCCGACGACCCGAACCACATCATGGATCCGCCGAAGCCGACCGCATAGGCCAGGAATCCCCAGTCGTATCCTCCCTGCTTGAGCGCGAGCGCCGTCAGCGGGATGTTGTCGAACACCGACGAGAGGAAGCCCAGTCCGAAAACGGTTTGCCACGACGCAGCCGGAAGGCGCTCCACCGGCATCATCGAGGCACAGAGGACCAGGAACAACAGGAAGGCGGCCCCGGCGGCGGCGGGTCCCAGCAGCGCCCAGTGGGGCCGGCGAATCGGCGCCGTGAGCAACATGGAGGCGACCACCGCCGCCCCCAGGAAGGGGAACCGGTCGGCCGACTCCTGGAATCGCGTATTCACGAAGAAGTTGACGGCGATCGCGGTGAGCAGGATTGCGGTCACCATGCCGACCCGGGTCCAGTCGACCCGGACCGCGGCGCTGGCGTCTCGCTGAATCGGCGAATGCCGCTGCTGGATGACTGCGGCCGGCACGGCGAAGATCAGGAACGCCACGGCGGCGGCGAGGTACGCCTCGAGGACGGCGGTCGGCGGTATGCCGGCGATCCACATCATGGTGGTCGTGGTATCCCCCAGGACGCTCCCCGCCCCTCCGGCGTTGGCCGACGCGACCAGCGCCACCACGAAGGCCACGTGCACCCGGGCCCGGAAGACGGCATGGGCGATGGCGCCCCCGACCATCGCCGCTCCGATGTTGTCGAGAAAAGCGGAGAGCACGAACACCAGGGCGAGCAGCACCAGCCCGCCGAGCCAGGTGTCGGGGAGCCAGCGCGGGAGGAGGGCGGGGACCCCCGAATCCTCGAAATGGGCCGCGAGGAGCGCGAACCCCAGCAGCAGCAGGAGGAGATTGGCCAGGATCACCCACTCATGGGCCAGGTGATCCCGCAGTCCGCCCAGGCCGGGGCCCGACGGAAAGGACGCGAAGAGGAGCTTGTATCCGGCGATCGCAGCCGCGCCGGACGCCGCGACGAGCAGGGCACGGCGATGGAGCGCGGCCACGCCGAGCAGCACCAGCCCGAACAGCAGGAATTCGATCGGGATCACGATCGCAGAGGACGATCCGACGGAGGAGGGACAACAAGCGTGATCAACATGCGACAAACATAAGGGAGCCAGGGAGCCGGGGAGTCAGGGAGCCAGCAGTTCCCAGACCCTTCTGGCTCCCTGGCTCCCTGGCTCCCTAGCTCCCTGGTTGCGCCAGCTTGGATTTCCGGTATCCGTACGCGAAGTACACCACCAGCCCGATCGCGAGCCAGATCCCCAGCCGAGACCAGGTTCGGAGCGGGAGATACCACATCAGGTAGAGCGCCGAGAGGACGCCGGCCGGCGCCACAAACCACACCAGCGGGGTCCTGAACGGCCGCGCCAGGGTCGGCTGCCGGATCCGCAGCACCAGCACTCCGGCGCACACGATCGCGAAGGCCAGCAGAGTTCCGATCGATACCAGCGAGCCGGCCTCCCGCACCGTCATGAACCCCGCCGGAATCGCGACGGCAATGCCGATGATGATCTGGGTGATCCAGGGGGTCCGGAACTTCGGATGGATCTTGGCCACCGCCGGCGGAAGCAGCCCGTCGCTGGACATGGCGAAGAAGATCCTGGACTGGCCGTAGAGCTGGACCAGGATGACCGATGACAGGCCGGCGATCGCGCCGACCTTGATCAGAGTGGAGAAAAACCCCAGCCCGGCCGCATCGGCCACCTTGGCGATCGGATCGGGCACGTTGAGCTCCCGGTAGGGCACCACGCCGGTCGCGATGGCCGCGACGATAATGTACAGCACGGTGCAGATCAGCAGCGATCCAATGATGGCGATCGGCATGTCCCGCTGCGGGTTCTTGGCCTCCTGGGCTGCGGTGCTCACGCTGTCGAACCCGATGTACGCGAAGAAGACCACCCCCGCCCCGGCCACGACCCCGGTAAACCCGAAGGCGTCGCGGGGCCCCTCGTTGGGCGGAATGAAGGGATGCCAGTTGGCGGTGCTGACCGCGCTCGCGGCCAGGGCGATGAACAGCACCACCACCGCCACCTTGACGAACACGATCACGTTATTGAGGTTGGCCGACTCCTTGACGCCCACCACCAGCAGCGCGGTGACCAGGGCCACGATCAGTACGGCGGGAAGATTGAAGATCGCGCTGACGAACGGTCCGCCCGCCAGCGCCGCGCAGTCGGCTGCGGCCTGGGTCGACCCGTCCACCACGGAGACGCACAGGCCCCGCGCCGCCGAGAACTGGGCCGGGATGTTGATACCGAGATCCCGGAGGAACGATCCCACGTACCCCGACCACCCGATGGCCACCGTGGTGGCCGCGAGAGCGTACTCCAGGATCAGGTCCCAGCCGATGATCCAGGCCATGAACTCGCCCAGGGTGGCGTACCCGTAGGTGTAGGCGCTCCCCGCGATCGGCACCAGCGCCGCGAACTCGGAGTAGCAGAGCGCGGCAAAGACCGAGGCGATCCCCGCAAACACGAAGGAGAGGATGACGGCGGGGCCGGCGTTCTGGGCCGCCACCGTCCCGGTGAGGACGAAGATGCCGGTGCCGATGATGGCCCCGATGCCCAGCAGGGTGAGGTTGACCGGTCCCAGCGCCCGCTTGAGCCCGGTATCGCTCGCCGCGTCGGCCTGGAGGGTCGCGATGGACTTCCGTCGAAAGAGGTTCACGGAATGCTCCCCGGTGGCGGGAGCTTCTCCTCCTCGGGAGTCTTCATCAGCCGGTAGAAGGACCAGCTCGCCAGTCCCAGCACGAAGGCCCAGGCGGCGATCATGAAGATCAGCGCGGTCGGGTTCATGTCACGACCTCCTTTCGGGCGGCACGGCGCCGCCACGCGGCGCGGATCAGCAGCAGCTGGGCCACCAGCAGGGCGAGCATCACCCCGCGGGAGGCCCAGCGGGTGGCATGCTCGGCTTCCGGTTTCCCTTCCATCATCAGGGTCGGGATCGCCTCGGTCACCGTCCACCACCCCATCATGACCAGCAGGAAGACCGGGGTGATGTAGGTCATCACGAACTTGAAGAACCGGGGCAGCTGAAGCGAGGCTCCCTCATGCAGCTCCCGCCACATGTTCTCCGGCCCGAACACCCAGACGAACAGGATCGTCTCCACCAGCGCCAGGACCACCAGGCCGAAGGTGCCGGCCCAGTAATCCCACTCGTCGAGGAAGCCGCCCCGGTAGAATACGATGTGCAGCAGCCCGAGCCCGAGGGCCAGCGCGCCGATGGCCAGCCCGGATTGTTTGCGGGTCCAGCCGAAATTCTCCTCCAGGAACGACATCACCGGGGTCGCCATGGAGACACTGGAGGTGATCCCGGCGAAGAACAGCAGCCCGAACCACATGACCCCGGCCGCGACGGTCATGATCTGCCCGCCGGGGAGCTGATTGAACACCAGCGGCATCGCCACGAAGCCCAGGTCGAAGCCGCCGGCCTTGGAGATCGCTACCGCGCCGGTCACCCCGAAAAAGGTCACCACCGCCGGAATCGCCAGCGAGCCGCCCAGGACCACTTCCGCGGTCTCGTTAGTGGCGCAGGTCGCCACCCCGGACAGGGTCAGGTCGTCCTTCTTCTTGAGGTATGAGGCGTAGGCCTGGAGCGAGCCCATGCCGACCGAAAGGGTAAAGAAGATCTGCCCCGCCGCGGCCAGCCAGACCTTGGCGTTGCCCAGCGCCGACCAGTTCGGGGTGTACATGAAATTGAGCCCGTCGGCCGGGCTGCAGGTGCCCGCCGCCGCCCCGACGCAGCCGGCCGCATCCGCCACCGCATGGCCGGGGAGGGAGAGCACCCGGATCACCAGGATGGCCGCGAAGATGAACAGGATCGGCATTCCGATCTTCGCCAGCTTTTCGATCCCCGCCGAGAGCCCCCGGGTCACCACCCAGATATTGACCGAAAGCGTGATGAAGAAGAACAGGAACGGGGTCCACACCGCGTGCACCGAGGGGTCGCTCAGATTCTGATAGGAGGAGAGGAACCCCCGCATCCCGTCCTGATCGAGTCCCTGGGTCGCGCCGGTGGCCGCGAAGAACGTCCAGGCCAGGGTCCACGACTCGATGTAGCAGTAGTAGATCAGCACCACCAGCGGCATGAACAGCCCCAGCACCCCGAGGTATTTCGCCACCGGGTGCTTCCAGAGCGACTCGAACATCCCCGGCACCGAGCCATGACCCCGGAGCCCGCCGTGACGCC
The DNA here is from genome assembly GCA_035249765.1 of Gemmatimonadales bacterium. GTDB lineage: Bacteria > Gemmatimonadota > Gemmatimonadetes > Gemmatimonadales > GWC2-71-9 > JABFSM01. The sequence continues at coordinate 6,122 of DATFGC010000271.1, forward strand.
CGACCCCCCACTCGATCCACATCAGCGGGATGCCGACCAGCAGGAAGGCGATGAAGTAGGGGATCATGAACGTCCCGCCGCCGTTCTCGACCGCCTGGCGGGGGAAGCGGAGGAAGTTCCCCAGGCCGACCGCGTTCCCGGCCATGGCGAGGATCAAGCCGATCCGGGAGCCCCATTGCTCACGGGGTTTGTCGCTCATGTGCACTCCGGTGGTTTTGAGAGCGGGTGGTCAGTGATCAGTGGTCAGTGGTCAGAACTGCAGTGAGCGGTAAGCGGTAAGCAGTGAGCCGGAAGGCTTTTCCCGCTTACCGCTCACCGCTGACCGCTCACCGTCACGCACTGTAGTTGGGTGCTTCTCGGGTAATCGTCACATCGTGCGGATGCGACTCACGCAACCCCGCCGTGGTGATCCGCAGGAACTCCACGTCCCGCTGGAGCGCCGCCAGGTCGGCCGCGCCGCAGTAGCCCATACCGCTGCGGAGACCGCCCACCATCTGATACAGTACGTCGGAAACCGGCCCCTTGTAAGGGACCCGGCCCTCGATGCCCTCGGGTACCATCTTCCCCGGGGAAAGCTCCCCCTCCTGAAAGTAGCGGTCGGCCGAGCCGTCCTGCATCGCGGCCAGGCTTCCCATCCCCCGGATCATCTTGTAACGGCGCCCCTCGGCCAGGATGCTCTCGCCCGGGCTCTCCTCGGTGCCGGCCAGCATGGACCCCATCATGACCGAAGCCGCGCCGGCCGCCAGCGCCTTCACCACGTCGCCCGAGTATTTGATCCCGCCGTCGGCGATGACCGGGACCTCGCCGGCGCCACGCACCGAGTCGACGATGGCGGTGATCTGGGGCACCCCGACCCCGGTCACCACCCGGGTGGTGCAGATGCTTCCGGGCCCGATGCCCACCTTCACCGCGTCCACTCCCCGCCGCACCAGCTCCCGGGCGCCGGCTTCGGTGGCGACGTTCCCTCCCACCAGCTGCAGGTCGGGAAACCGCTCCCGCAGCCGGTCCAGGGTCAGGAGCACCCCGTCGCTGTGCCCGTGGGCCGAATCCACCACCAGCACGTCCACCCCCGCGTCCACCAGGACGCGGGCCCGTTCCAGGTCATCTCCCCCCGCGCCGACCGCCGCGCCGACCCGAAGCCGGCCGTGCTGGTCCTTGTTCGCGTTGGGGTGCTCGCGCCGCTTGAAAATGTCCTTGACCGTGATCAGGCCCCGCAGGACTCCCTCGGCATCCACCACCGGAAGCTTCTCGATCCGGTGCTGGGCCAGGGTCCGCTCGGCCTCCTCCAGCGTGGTGCCGACCGGAGCGGTCACCAGGTTTTCCCTGGTCATCGCCTGGTGAATCGGCTGGTCGAGGTCCCGCTCGAACTGGAGGTCCCGGTTGGTGATGATGCCGATCAGCCGTCCGTTGCCGTCCACGATGGGGACGCCCGAGATCCGGAAGCGCCGCATCAGGACCGCGGCGTCCCGAAGCGGCCGGTCAGGACCCAGGGTGATCGGGTTCCGGATCATCCCGCTCTCGCTCCGCTTGACCCGGTCGATCTCTCCGGCCTGCCGGTCCACCGCCATGTTCTTGTGGATGATGCCGAGGCCTCCGGCGCGCGCCATGGCGATGGCCATCTCCGACTCGGTGACGGTGTCCATCGCGGCGGAGACCAGCGGAATGGCGAGCGGAATGCCCCGGGAGAATCGGCTGTCGGTGGAAACGTCGCGCGGATGGACGGTGCTGTGGCGGGGAGCGAGAAGGACGTCGTCGAACGTCAGCGCGACGCCCGGCCTGAGGGAGCTCATCCGGCGGGAAGTCGGGCGGGAATCATCTTGAAGTTTACTCGGCCGTCTTCGGAGGGACAACCTTGGGTGCGTCGGGTGGGGCCGGCGGCGGCGGACCGGTCTCGCCGCTCTCGGCCGCCTGGATGGCTTCGTCCACCACGCTCTGGGCCGCCGCCGCGACCCCCTTCATCACCTTGCCGGCGCTGTCCACCAGCCCGGTCGTACCGGAGATGGCCTTGATGGGAATCCGGGCCGCCCGCATGGTGTCCTCGATCCCCTCGGAGATCTTGGCGAAAAGATTGGACGGCGCGGCGCGGGAGGCGTACTTGCTCTCCAGGAACTCGACGTAGTCGAGAATCTGGTAGCCCCGCTCGTCGGCCAGCGTCTCCAGCCGCCGCATGATCCGCTGCTTGAGCTGCTCGTTCATGCTTCCCTCATCTTCCGCCGCCTACCCGGACCAGCTCCACCACCGGGGTGGCCAGGTACCGGGTCCGCGCCGCCCGCACCGTGACGGTGGCCGTCAATTCATCGAGCGGCTTGAGTCCCTGGAGCTGATCGGCCTGGGCCTTGGTGACCATCACGTAGACGAAGCCGGTCTCCGGCAGGGGGCCGCGGGCGAGCAGATAAGCATGCCCCAGCGGCATCTCGGGCCGCAGCTCGTCGGCCACCTGCCGGGCGAGGAACTGGAGCCGCCAGTCCACCGTCCGGCCCACGTACCGGTCCGGCTGCTCCCGCAGCATCGCGGCGGTGATGTCGGGAATCGGCGCCACCGCGCCCTGCACCTCGCTCTGCCGCACCCATCCCTCGAGCGCCACCCGGACCCATTCGCGATCCCGGTCACCCAGGACGATCAACGAGGGCGAGGCGACGGTCGCGAGGGTCTCGCCGTCCGGGGTTCGCTGAATCAGCGACCCCGCCTTGAGCATGCCCCGCATCGCGGAGTCATTGCGAGCGGCCGAAGGCCGCGAAGCAATCCCGCTGTCCGGTCGAGCCTGAACCGCCGGCGGCCGCGCAGCCGCCTGTCCGCTCGATCGGGTCCGCTCCGCCACCGCGTTCCGCGCGATCCAACCGGTCCGGCGCACCTGGGTCCACCCCCCGCTCCGCCGGAGCCGCGCGAAGAGCGCGCCCTCGGCCGCTTTTCCCAGCACGGCTCCGTTGGGCTCGGCCCGCAGGTTCTCTCCGCCGCCGGCGTCCACCATCAGGTCGAACCCGTCGCGGCGGGTCGGCGTGGTGGAGGCGGTGAACAGCCACCCGGTCACGGTGACCTCGAGAAAATTTCCCGAGGTCCGTCCCGGGGTGAGGCGCAGTCCCCGCGCCAGCGAGACCAGGGTTACGCCGCCCGGCTCGCGCAGCAGGGCGGTCTCCTGGGCAAGACGTACCGGCGTCTGCGCGGCGAGGTTCCCGGCGAGCAGCACGCCCACGCAGAATGAGGCTGGTAGGCGGCGGAGGGGAGGACTAGATTCCGGCACGACCATCACGATCCGGCATTGTAGACGCCGCGGAGGAGCATGTCAAACGGCCCAACGAGCGGCGCGCCCGTGGCCCTGGTGGTCCTGGATGGCTGGGGATACCGCACCGAACGCGAGGGCAACGCAATCGAGCTCGGCAACACTCCGGTCTGGCATGGTCTGTGGAATTCCTCGCCCCGCACGCTCCTCGAC
>DATFGC010000272.1:0-5098 GCA_035249765.1 Gemmatimonadales bacterium
CGGACGTTGTGCACGTTTTCACCGCGGCCTTCTGGCCGTTTCTGCTGACCACCACGCCCGCCGTCCTGGTGGCGCGTTTGCTGCGCCGGCCGGTCATCCTCAACTACCGGGACGGGCGGGCCCGCGATCACCTGAAGCACGCCGCCGTGCGCTGGATCCTTCGCCGCGCCACGGTCCTGGTGTTTCCGTCGGGATTTCTCCGGGACACGTTCGCGGAGTTCGGCCTGCATGGTGTGGTGGTTCCCAACGTGGTCGATACCGAGCGATTCGTCTTCCGGGAGCGCCCCTCCCTCCGCCCGGTGCTGATCTCCTCCCGGCTCCTCGAGGACCTCTATGCCGTGGGGAACACCATCCTGGCCCACCAGGAGCTGCGCCGGACCGTGCCGGGCGCCCGCCTCCTCGTCGTGGGGGACGGGCACTGCCGGCCCGATCTCGAGGCGCTGGTCGCCCAGCGGAGCATCGAGGGGGTGGAGTTCGTCGGCAGGGTCCCCCACCGGGAGATGGGGGCGTGGTTCGATCGGGCCGACATCATGGTCAACTCGTCCCGGATCGACAACATGCCGCACTGCCTGATCGAGGCGTTCGCGGCGGGCCTGCCGGTGGTGACCACGGCCGCGGGGGGCATCCCCTATATCGTGCAGCATGAGCGGAACGGGCTGCACATTCCCTGTGACCAGCCGGTGGCGATGGCGGAGGCGGTCCGGCGGCTGCTCGACGATCCCTCGCTCACCCGGTCGCTGATCGCCGCCGGCCGGGAGGACTGCGCGAGACAGTACTCCTGGGACGCCGCCCGGGCCCAGTGGACGCGGCTGTATACCGAGCTGGCGCTCCGGCCTGCCTCGGGAACGGCCGTCGCCCCGGAGCGTCCCGGTGGCTAGCCCGGCGCGGGTTTCCGTCATCATCCCGGTCTACAACACCGCCGGCCTCCTGACCGAGGCGATCAGCTCGGTGCACCGGCAGACCGTGCCCGGAATCGAGCTGATTGTGGTGGATGACGGATCGGACGACGGAGCCGAGCTGGAGCGGGTCGTCGCGGGGGCGGGTCCCGGCATCCGGTTGTTGCGACAGCCCAACCGGGGAGTCAGCGCGGCGCGAAACCTCGGGCTTCGTCAGTCCGAAGGAGACTTCCTGGTCTTTCTCGATTCCGACGATCTCCTGCTCCCGAACTATGTCGCGCGCCAGCTGGAGTTCCTCACCGCTCACCCGGACACGGCGGTGGCGTACTGCGATGCGGAGCTCTTCGGCGAAGGAGCCCCACCGGGGGTCCGCTTCATGGACCAGTGTCCTTCCGCAGGCGAGGTGACGTTCTCCAGCCTGGTGGAGCAGCGCTGTACCGTCCTGACTACCGTCATGGCGCGCCGAGCCGCGCTGGAGGCGGTCGGGGGGTACGACGAGGCCCTCCGCAGCTCGGAGGACTTCGATCTCTGGCTTCGGATGACCAAGGGAGGGTTCCGGATCGGCTACCAGCGCGAGCTGCTGGCCCGCCACCGGATCCGGCCCGGCAGTCTGGCGTCGGACCGGGTCTGGATGTACGACCACGCGCTCGCCGTGCTCGCGAAAGCCCGGGAGCAGCTCTCGCTGACCCCGGAAGAGACCGAGGTGGTCGAGCGCCGGCGGGAGTTTTTCAGCGACGAGCGGACCCTCGCCCTGACCAAGCGCGCCCTCGAGGACGGGGATCTTCCCGGCGCACGCCGGCTGTTCCGGCAATACCGCCGGCGGCGCCCCACCCTGAAGAACCTGGCGGTGGACCTCCTGCTCCAGGTCTCGCCGGGATTGCTGCAGCGCCTGCGGCGGCGGCGGCCTGCCCCGGGCTCAGAACCGCCAGGCTAGATAGCGGCCCGCCGAACGGTACGACGCGTTGAACTCCTTTTCCCGGTAGTCCGCGAGGCCGTAGTAGGGATCCGCGAGCGGACCCTGGCCCTTTCCGAACGTCGCCGCGAACACCTCGTCGCCCCACTGGAGGTAGCGCGGGTCCCGGGTCACGTGGTAGGCGTATCCGAACGCGTGCAGCAGCAGCGGATTCATCTGCCGGGCGTCCCGGATCGTGTTGGTGTCCCATCCCCCGCCCAGGGTGGTCGTCCCGCACCCGGTCGCACAGGTGTTGCCGTAGACGAAGTACCACATCCCCCGCCATTTGATCCCGCTCAGACCGGTGACCAGTTCGTCCTTCCGGTAGGCCGCGGTGAAGATGTTCTCGACGCTCCTGGTGATGGCGGTGAGAACGGCGGGGTCTCCCGAGATCCGGTGCACCGCGACCATCCCGTCGAGCAGCAGCCCGACCATCAGCGGCTGCATGAAGTAGCCCGCCGGAGCCCCGGGAGTATCGTCCTGCCACCGCCAGGATCCGTCGGGGTACTGGAGCCTGGCGTAGTACTTGACCGCTCCGTCAATGGCCTTCTGCCGGAACTCCGCCCGCACGGTGGGATCGGGGTGCGCCTTCGCCAGCCAGGCGGCATAGAGCAGCATGTAGCCGCCGTCGCGGACCCCGTAGTGCAGCTCGGTGTTGTTGTAGCGAGCGCCGACCCAGACCTGGAATTCGTAGCGGACGTAGGCGGTGATCCACGGCCACATTTCCGGCCGGCCGTCCAGGGCCCGAAGCATCAGGGTGCCGAGCGACGAGTTCCGGGGGGCAAAGGATTGGTCGAAGTTCATGAAGGTGCCGCTTCGGGGCGTTCCCAGCCACCACGAGTCGGCCACCTTTCGCGCATAGGCGAGCAGCTGCTGATTCCCGGTGCGATAGTATCCGGTGTAGAGGGCCAGACCAAGGTCGTAGTAATTGGCATTCAAATACGCAGCAGGGTCGACTCCTGCAGGATCCGCCGGAAAAGCCGAGCCATGCAGCAGCCCCTTGGTCACCCAGTTATCGTCGAAGAAGGGCCACGGGCTCGAGGCGCTTCGGGACCGTACCTGAGGTCCGATGATGAACGCGGTCCCTGAATCGGGGAACCCGACCAGGTCTCCGGAGGACCCGATGGGCGGGGGCGGCTGCGAGGTGGAGGTCGCGATCGTCACCACGCTGGTGTCCGCCTTGGTCCCGCCGGTGTGCACGCCGATCAGCCGGAACGTCCCGGTCGCCGAGCCCGCCGTGTAGAGCCCGGCGGCGGAGACGGTCCCGCCGGTGGCGGTATAGGTGACCGAGGGCGCCACGGACGAGCCGTCGCTCCAGGAGCCGGTCGCCACGAACTGCTGGGTCCCGCCCGGGGCCAGGGTCACCGTCGAGGGCGTGAGGGCGAGCTGGGAAAGGGTGACCGCCGAGGGGACGGTGATGACGCTGGTATCGGCCTTGGTCCCACCCTGATGCTGCACGATGAGGCGGTAGGTCCCGGCGGTGTTGCCCGCGGTATAGAGCCCCGACGGCGTGACCGTCCCGCCGGTCGGGGTGAAGGTGAGCGGAGGAACCGTGCTGCTCCCGTCGCTCCAGGTCGCGGTCACCACGAACTGCTGGGTGGCTCCCTTGGGAATCGTCGCCGCGGACGGGCTCAGCACCAGCTGGGTGAGCGTCGCCGACGGAGGAGCGGCCGCCTGGGGAATCGTGACGGAGGCCGTGTCGGCTGCGCCGCAGCTGCACGTGGCAACAATGAGAAACGTACCCGCGACAGAACCCGCGGTGTACAAACCGTTCTGAGTAATGGTGCCCCCGGCGGAGACCCATGAGATGTTGGCTGGATGGGATTCCCCGTCACTCCAATTCAGTGTTGCACTGAACTGACGGGTACTCCCGGCAGCCAGTATATCAGTCTGGGGGGCGATAGTAAAGCCGGTGACCGTGATCACCGGAGCCGCCGTGAGCGTCACGCTCGCGGTGTCGGCTTTGGTGCCATTTTGTTGTGAGGCGATAACCCGATAGGTGCCGGCGGTCGGTCCGGCGGTGTAGCGCCCCGCCGCGTCGATGCTGCCACCCGACGCCGACCACTTCAAGGCCGGGGTCACCGAGCTTCCGTCGCTCCAGGTGGCCACGACCCGGAATTGCGCCGAGCCGCCGACTTGCAGCGACGTGTCGGGCAGCACCGTCAGGGCCGTGAGCGTCGCGGCGGGGGGAGGCGCTGCCCCGACCTCGACGCTCGCCGTGTCGCTCAGGACCTCGGTGGAAGAGAGCCGGTAGGAGCCGATGATCCTGTACTGTCCCGGGACGTTGCCCGCCGTGTAGACCCCGTTCGACGAAATCGTGCCGCCCGTCGCGGTCCACTCCACCCCGAGGGGCCGGTCGCTGCCGTCGTTACGGACCGCGAACGCCTCGAAGCCGAACGCGGCGCCCGCGCTCAGGAACGCCGTGGCCGGCGCGACTCGAACTCCGACAATCCGTGAAAGAATGCGCACTTTCGAGGTGTCCGACTTTGCGTGCTTGTTGCTGGTTACCACAACAGAGTATTCCCCGGGGGTGTCCCCGGCGGTATAGTTTCCGGTGGAGGAGATGGATCCTCCGTTGGCCACCCAGGCCAGGGTGGGCACTCCCCCCGATCCATCACTCCACTCCGCCGACACCGTGAACTGTCTGGCCTGGCTGAGCTCCAGGTCGACCTTGGGGACGTCCAAAGCCAGAGCCGTGAGCACCGGAGGAAGAATCGAACCCCCCGACTCCCCGGCCAGGGCACCACCCGACAGGTAGGCGGTCACCCGGTAGGACGACGCCCCAGGCGAGGCGGTGAACAGGCCGGCCGGGGTAATGGTACCACCGCTGGCGGTCCACACCACCGCGGGAAGCTGGGAAGTGCCATCCCCAGCCAGATGCACCGCGGTGAACTGTTGCTTCGTCCCTGCCGGCAGATCCGCCGTGGCCGGGGTCACCACCAGCCGGGGATACCCGCTGGAGGGCCGAACGTTCACCAGCACCGAATCCCGGTAGCTGGGGCTGCCGGAGGTGACTGCCCTGACCCGGTACGACCCAAGGCTGGACGAGCGGAACCAGCCGGTGCTGGAGATGGTGCCGCCAGACGCGGACCAGGTCACCGAGACGGGAACGCTGGCTCCGCTGGAGACCCATCCCAGCGCCGAAAGATGCACGCTGTCCCCGGGGGTCAACTCGGGGTCGCGCGGGGAAATGCTGAGGCCGATCAATGTATTGGTGGGAGACAGCTTGCCGGGGTCGGGTCCGAGATAT
>DATFGC010000273.1:0-8733 GCA_035249765.1 Gemmatimonadales bacterium
CCTGGCCGGTGCGAGAGCTGCGCCGCTGCATCGCTCCCAACCCGGAAGCCAGGCTGCCGGTGGCTCCGATCCCTGGCTCGAGATCGACGCCGCGGCCCTCCGCCACAATGCAGAGGCTCTCAGCAGGCTCGCCGGGGGGCGGCCGATCCTGGCGGTGCTCAAGAACAATGCCTATGGCCTCGGGTTGGAAACCGCCGGACCGCTGTTCGACGCCATGCCTCAAGTCTGGGGATTTGGAGTGGTTCGTCCCGGCGAGGCCATCGCCCTTCGCTCGGCCCGAGTCCGAAAGCCCATCGTCCTCATGGGCCCAGCATCCGACCAGGAGGCGGAGGAGCTGGTGCGTCGTAATGTGCGACTATCGGCCTGTACCCTGGCCGACGGGGATCGCCTCGTCCGGCTGGCTGCCCGGCTGGGCCGCCCCGTCGATGTCCACCTCTACGTGGATACGGGAATGCACCGGATGGGCCTGCCACACGCCCAGGTGTTGTCCTGGCTCGAGCCCCCGGCGGTTCGCCAGGCCATCCGGGTTGAGGGGGCCTTTACCGAATTGGTGGAGGATCAGGAGTTCGACCGCGAGCAGGCAACCAGGCTGGTCCGGTTGGCCGAGGCGGGTCGTTCCCGGGGTGTACCCTTCGGCCAACTCCATGCCGCGTCCTCGGATGCCGTGTTACGGCCGACGCCGGAAACCTTCCTCGATCTGATCCGGCCCGGACTCGCGCTCTATGGCGGATATCCGACGGCCGAATCCTTCGCGCGTGCCGAGCTTCGGCCCGGGTACCGGCTCAAGGCCAGAGTCATCCGGCTCGATTTCCTCGAGGCGGGCGAAGGCGTGAGCTACCATCGCCGCTACCGGGCGGACCGGCCGGGCTGGGTCGCGACCCTGGGGATCGGCCATGTGGACGGTTACCCCAGCGGCGCGGTCAAGGGATGCGAGGTCCTGATCGGCGGGCGAACCTACCCTGTGGTGGGGACCGTGAGCGCCAGCCATACCGTGGTCGCCCTCGGCGCGGAGAGGGCGGTGGGGGTAGGGGACGAGGCGGTGCTGGTGGGACCGGACCGGCCGGCCCTCCATCCCAACGTGGTCGCGGAGCGAAGCGGCTGGTCCGAATACAACATGTTCATGCACCTGAACCCCGGACTGGCCAGGCGCGTCAGGTAACCCCCGCCAAAGCAGTGAGCGGTGAGCGGTGAGCAGTTAGCGGGAAAGGCACTTCCCGCTCACCTCTCACCTCTCACCGCTTACCGCTCACCTGCTACTCTGGACAATCCGCGGTCTATACTATAAAGTCTTAGGTATGACCGACAAGCAGCTCCGCCTGCTCAAGGGCACCTTCGACGTGCTCATCCTCAAGACCCTGAGCTGGGGCCCCGCACACGGGTACGCCATCTCCCGCTGGCTCCGGGAATGCTCCGGAGACGAGCTCATCATCGAGGAAGGGGCGCTCTATCCCGCGCTGCGCCGGCTGGAGGAGCGGGACTGGATCGAGGCCGAGTGGAAGCTTTCCGACAGCGGCCGGGAAGCGCGGGTCTACCGGCTGACCCGGGCGGGACACCGCGCCCTCGAGCGGGAAGTCACCGCCTGGCGGCGCTACATCACCGTCTTCACCCGGGTGCTCGAGGCCCGCCCCGGGGCCGCCCGCTCATGAGCCGGGAGTTCGACGACGAACGTCTCCCGCTCTCGCGGACCCGGCCGGTCGCCGACGACGTCCGTCGGGAGCTGGAGTTCCACCTCGATCAGCGGATCGCCGAGCTCATGGAGCGGGGCATGACCCGGGAGCGCGCCACCGCGGAGGCCCGGGCGTCCTTCGGAGATGCCGCCGCGGTGGAGGCGGAGTGCCGGGCCATCGAGCGCCGGCGCCGGGCTTCGGTACGGCGGGCCGACCGGCTGGGCACCCTTTGGCAAGATCTGGTGGTCGGGTTCCGGGTGCTCCGCAAGAATCCCGGGTTTACCCTCACCGCCATCGTGACCCTGGCGCTGGGAACCGGCGCGGTGGCGGCGATGTTCAGCATCGTGAACGGCGTGCTGCTCCGTCCGCTCCCTTATCCCGAGCCGGACCGGCTGGTCGCCATCGAGGAGCGGCACGAAAACGGGTCCGGCAGCGTGACCTGGGCCAACTTCCTCGATCTCGAAGCCCGGGCCCGCTCCTTCAGCGCCATGACCTCCTACGGCGCCTGGACCGCCACCGTCATCGGCACCGCCCAGCCGCTCCGGGTTCGCACCGGAGCGATCTCCGCCGGATTCTTCAGGGTCTTTCCGGTCCGGCCGGCGCTGGGCCGGCTACCGGTCCCGGAGGAGCACCGACTGGGCGCCAGTCCGGTGGCGGTGGTGAGCCACGAATTCTGGCGCGACCACCTGGGCTCGCCCGGCTCGCTGGAGAACGTCCGGGTCAAGGGCTCCTGGGATGTTCAGGTCGTCGGGGTGCTGCCGCCCGGCTTCGATTTCCCCGACCACACCCAGCTCTGGTGGCCCATCGAGCTGATGGAGCAGAGCCTCTCTCGCACCTCCCACAACTGGGAAACCGTGGGGCGGCTCCGCGCCGGGATCGCTCCCGAGGCGGCGGGGCGTGAGCTGGATCAGATCCTCGCGAGCCTGGGGCCCCAGTACGAGCCGAACTTCGATGCTACCGGCGCGGTGGTCACCGGACTCCAGACCGCCCAGACCGGACCGATGCAGCAGCCGCTCCTGATTCTGCTCGCGGCCGCGGGAGTGTTTCTCCTTGCCGCGTGCAGCAACCTCGCCAGCGGAATCCTGGCCCGCGGCACCGCCCGCCTGGGAGAGCTGACCGTGCGATCCGCCCTGGGCGCCACCCGCACCCGGCTCGCCCGCCAACTGCTGACCGAGAGCGCGCTGCTGGCCCTGTCGGGCGCCGCGGCCGGACTGCTGCTCGCCGGCCTGCTGCTCCGGGTGCTCACCCCGCTCGCGCCTGCCGACGTGCGAATGGACCGGGTCGGGATCGACGGCTGGGTCGCGGCGTTCGCGGTGGGGCTCGCAGGGCTCGCCACGCTGCTGTTCGGCCTCTTCCCCGCATTGCGGCTCTCCTCCGCGTCCACGGTGACCGCACTCCGGGAAGCCGCGGTCGGCATGGCCAGCGGGCGCCGGATGCGAATCTGGAACCTGCTGGTGGCGGCCGAGGTGGCGCTCGCGGTTGCGCTGCTGTCGGGCTCGGTCTTGCTGATCAAGTCGTTCGGCCGGGTGATGGAGACCGACCTCGGCTTTGAGCCCGAGGGCGCCGTGGCGCTGGCGGTCGATCTGCCATCGGTCAATTACCCGGGACGCTCGCCCCGAATCAGTGCGTTCCATCTCGCGGCGCTGGAGCGCATCGCCGTGCTGCCGGGCGTCCTCGCCGCGGGCTTCGTCAACCGGCCTCCGCTTCAGGGCAACGGACCCACCGGGGCGATGGTGGTGGAGGGCAAGCCGTTCGACCCCAGCGGCAGGTTTACCGGATATGCGATCTACCGGGTGATCGGGGGCGACTACTTCCGCGCGATGGGAATGCGGGTCCTGAAAGGCCGCGGCTTCGGCCCGGGCGACGACATCTCCGCTCCCAAAGTCGCGGTGGTGGACCAGGCATTTGCCGAGCGGGAATGGCCCGGCCAGGATCCGCTGGGCAAGCGGGTCAAACCCGCCGGGATGGACAGCAACAGCGAGGACGAGCGCGAGCCCTGGTTCACGGTGGTCGGGGTAGTTCCCAGCGTGCGGTCCAGCGGGATGACCGATCAGGTACGGCCCACCTACTACTTCGATCACCGGCAGCGGCCGCCCTATCGGTCCGCCTCGGTCACCTACGCGGTGCGAACCAGCTCGGCGCCCGGGGAATCGTTCGCTGCGCTCCGCCGGGTCATCCGGGAGGTGGATCCCGAAGTCCCGGTCGTGCTCCAGACCATGCCGCAGCTGGTGTCGCGCACGGTGGCGGACCGGCGGTTCACCATGCTGGTGCTGGGCACCTTCGGGGCCCTCGCGCTCCTGCTCGCGATTGTCGGCATCTACGGGGTCGTGTCCTATGCCGTGGCCCAGCGGACCCGGGAGATCGGAGTACGCCGGGCCCTGGGAGCCACGCCCGGACGGGTCCGCACGCTGGTCCTGCGCTCGACCCTTGCCGCGGTGGTCCCGGGCCTGGTGCTGGGCGCCCTCCTCACCCTCGTCAGCTCCCGAGCCCTGGGCGCATTTCTCTACGGCGTCTCCCCCTTTGATCCCCCCACTCTGGCGATCGCGGTGGGAGCGCTTGGCGCGGCCGCGCTGGTCGCCGGCCTGGTGCCGGCTTGGCGCGCGGTGCGGGTCGATCCCCTGATCGCCATGCGGTCGGAGTAAGCGATGCGTGCCGCGGCCACGGCAACAGCAGGTAAGAGGTGAGAGGTGAGAGGTGAGAGGGACGAGCGTCAGTACGAGCGTAGCGCCTGCCCCGAGCGAAGCGACGGGGAAGTACTCCCGCCGGGATCGCCTGCCGCTCCTGCTCCGAGCCCTCGAACATGAAGCTTGAGTCTATTCTCCAGGCCCTCTTGTGGCCAATCCTTGTCATGATGATCGCGTGTGGGAGATCCGGCGAGATCTCTATCCTGCCCGCAGATTTCACGAGCGGGGACCGAGCCGAGTTGCTGTTTCTCGGGGTATTTCATTTCGACGATCAAGGGCTCGACGCGTACAAGCCGAGATTCAAGGTCGATATAGTCGCGCCGGGCCGGCAGCGCGAGCTCCAGGACTTGACCAACCAACTCGCTCGATTTCGTCCTACCAAGATCGCGGTCGAGGCGGAGCCCGCAGACCAGCCGAGGCTTGACTCGCTCTATGCCGCCTTCGTGGGAGGCACCTTTGAGTTGGGGAGGAATGAGATCCATCAGATCGGGTTCAGGCTGGCCAAACATCTCGGGCTGCCGAAGGTATTTGCGGTGGACGCCGAGGCCAGGTCTTACATGCGGGGTGAACAAGTCCGAGCCAAGCTCGATTCGCTGGGTGTGACCATGGACGCGCTCATGAAGCGGATTCAGGATGATCCGTGGTCCGCACGCTATCGGCAATTGTATGCCCGGGATGACTCGCTGAAGACCGTGCGGTCGCTGACGGACCACCTTCTCTATATGAACAGTGCCGAACGGATCCGGATCGGTCACGGCGCCTACCTGGTAGGATCCTTCAAGTTCGGATCGGACCTCGAGTATTTGGGACCGGACGACGCGACCTCGTGGTATAACCGCAACCTGCGGATCTTCAGCAATTTGCAGACGCTGACCGCAAGCCCCAACGATCGGATCCTGCTCATAGTCGGAGCAGGGCACCTGCCCATTCTGAGGTTCCTCGCGGAATCGAGCCCCGAGCACCGATTACGCGAGCTGGCCGAGTTTGTCGCCCCTTAGAGGGTTGTGAACGGGGCGGAATAGCGAGGCTTGCCCCGGCCGGAATTCCGGCGTAACTACGAAGGTATGGACGTCCTCCCGCTGCCGCCCGGTCCCAACCTTTCCCAGTATGAGAAGCGCGCCGAGGAGCTGGTCGCGGCCGCCGGGTCCTCCGATCCCGGCGTGGTGCACGGCTGGGCCACCGGATGGCTGGAAGCTCTGGCCCGGCTCCTCGGTATTTCCATCTCTCCGTTCGTGCAGCACAGCTTCGACCGCGCCGTCGCGTCCATCGAGGAAGGGGTGCGCAACGCTGGAACGCCATTCACCCGGGCGGACGCGCAGCTTCTCATTGCCCGGGCCCACGGTTTCGAGAGCTGGGCGGCCTTCGCCGCCGCCCTGGAGCCGCCGGCGGAAACCGATCCGGTCCGGCGCGAGTTCGAGGCGGCCGCCGATGCGGTGGTGACCGGTGATCTCGCCACCCTCGAATCGCTGGTGCGCCGCAATCCCGATCTGGTGCACGCCAGATCCTCCAGGGTTCATGGTGCCACCCTGCTTCACTATGTCGCGGCCAACGGCGTCGAGGACTTCCGGCAGAAGACTCCTCCCAACGCGCTCGCGGTCGCCCGGTTTCTGCTCGAGGCCGGGGCCCAGGTGGACGGGCTGGCCAATACCTACGGAGGGGACAAGTACCAGACCACGATGAACCTGCTGGTCTCCAGCACCCACCCGGCGGAGGCGGGACTCCAGCCGCCGCTGGTGCATCTGCTGCTCGATTTCGGCGCCGCGATCGACGGGCTGGATGACGATGGATCCCCGCTGGTGACCGCGCTGGCGTTCGGATATGGTGAGGCGGCGGACGCGCTGGCCGGGCGGGGAGCGCGGATCGATAACGTCATCACCGCGGCCGCGGTCGGTCGTCTGGATCTGGTCCGTAGCTTCGTGGTGGACCCGGCCACCCTTCGGGCCGGCGTGCCCGTGCAGGGCCCGCTGTGGTTCGTCTGGCCGGAGGGCGCCAGGGCCCAGGTCGAGCTGGCACTGGTCTGGGCCTGCCGGTTTGGGCGTGAGCCGGTCGCCAGATTCCTGCTCGGCCAGGGCGTCGATCCGGCCGCGAGGGACGGTGACGCGATGACGGCGCTTCACTGGGCTGCGGCCGGCCGGTGCATGGAGCTGGTGAAGCTCCTGCTCGAGAAGGAGGCTCCACTGGAAGTGCGGAATACCTGGGGCGGGACGGTGCTCGATTCGACGGTGTACTTCGCCCTCAATCAGCCGATTCGTATCCCATGCTCGTCGCACGACTACCTGACCGTGATCGACGCGCTGCTGGGCGCCGGCGCCGACCCCGCTGCCGTCACCCCGTTTCCGACCGGGGATCCGAGGCTGGACGGCGTGCTCCGGCGGCATGGCGCGGAACGAGAACAGCCGCCGGAGGGCGCTCGCGCATCCTAGGATTGTTCTCTCTGACCGGTCGCACTTCACGCTCTTCAGGAAGGTCTTCATGCGCAGGTTGACACTCGTCGTGCTCGCGCTGTCGCTGGTCTCGGCGAAGGGCTCGGCCCAGGCCGATGCCCCGGCCCCGCCGCCGCTGCCCTCCATCGATCTTCCCCGGGAGCTGGACCGGGTGCTCCGTGATTACGAGCGGGAATGGATGGCCCGTTCCGCCGCGGGCCTTGCCGCCCTGTTCGTCGAAGATGGCTTCGTGCTCCAGGGCGGCCGGCTGCCGGTCCGGGGCCGGGCCGCTATCACCGAAGCCTACCAGCGATCCGGAGGAGGGCCGCTGGCGCTCCGGGCACTCGCCTATGCCACCGCGGATACGGTGGGCTACATCATCGGAGCCTACTCCTCGACCAAAGGCGCCCCGGATATCGGCAAGTTCATCCTCGCCCTGCGGCGGGAACGGGGAGGAGCCTGGCGCATCGCGGCCGACATGGACAATGCGAACAGCCGGCGCTGACCGGTGCCACCGGCCGTAATCCGGCCGGTGCAGCAGTCCCGGACCGGCACGTCATCAGGGTCATATCACCCATCCTGGAGGCAATCATGGGCACCCAGCGGAAATCCGGCCGCAGCCCCGGCGCGTCCGTCGCGCTGGAACGGAACGAGTCCGAGGTTCAGGAAATCCTCGATCGGCTGGCCGACGCGGTGACCGAGGGGAACGGCAAGGCGGTCGCGAAGATGTGGGCGGTCCCCGCCCTGGTGCTCGGGGACACCATGGCTCGGCCGGTCTCCACCCTGCTCGAAGTCGAGCAGTTTTTCGGGGGAGCGAAGCAGCAGTACAATGCCAGGGGCATTTCGGACACCCGGGCGGAGATCGTCGAGCTGCACTGGCCCACGCCGCGGATTGCGATCGCCGAAGTGCGCTGGCCCTGGCTCGATGCGGCCGGGGTCGAAAAGGGCGATGAAGTCTCCACCTACGTCTTTCGTCGCGATGACGCCGGCAAACTCAGGATTCAGGCGGTGATCATGCACGGCGCGTCGTCCGAGATGTGAAGGCGACTCTCCCTCCCGAGCTTCTGGGACAGCCGGCCGGTGCGGTAGCGCGGAACATCGGCCGGCTTTTCCTGCTCAAGGTGCTGGAAGAATCGGCCCGGATCATTGCCGACGAAGACCCCGAGGCGATCCACGACTTCAGGGTGGCGCTCCGCCGCCTCAGGAACTGGCTCCAGGCCTTCGGTCCCTGGCTGGAGGACACCGTCACCCCATCCAGCAGCCAGCGGCTCCGCCGGCTCTCCCGGGTCGCGGGGGTGGCCCGCGATCTTCAGGTCCAGCGCCTCACCCTGCGCCAGATGGCCGAGGCCGACGGTCCTCCGCTGGCCACGGAGGCCAGGCGCATCGAGCTTCAGCTGGACCGGGAGGAGATCCGCGCCAGGGAGAAGCTGTCCCGGAGGGTCGTGGAAAACCTTTCCAGCTCGGCGGCAAAGCTCGCGTCCCAGCTGCACCGCGGCGGGCTGGATGCCGGCGCTTCGGCGGCGGGACCCGGACCCAGCATGGCGGCTGGGATGGCGGCCCTGCTCGGGGAGCGGCTGGAGGAGGTGAATGCCAGCATCAAACGGTTGCGGAGCGCGAGGCAGGTCGAGATGGCCCACGCGGCGCGCATCGCGATGAAGAAACTGCGCTACCTGCTCGAGCCGTTCGGGAGCTCGTCCCGGCTGGCGGCGACCGCGGTCCTGCGGCTCACCGCGGCACAGGACGCCTTCGGGAAGCTGCATGATATCCAGCTCCTCGCCAGCCGCATCACCGGCCACCGCGCCAAGCCGGCCTTTCGCGCCGCGGTGCGCCGCAACCTGCAGACCGCCTTTCGCGAGGCCTGTCGGCTGAGCCGGTCCCGCGACCTCAGAACGGCGCGGGATGCAACCAGCCGGCTGATTCGCCGGCTCGAGCTCCGAGGCTAGCGCCGCCGCGGCTCAG
>DATFGC010000274.1:0-8368 GCA_035249765.1 Gemmatimonadales bacterium
CCCGCGCCACGGTCCGGGTCGTGGCCGAGAGCCTGTCCGCGCACGGCATCATCTCCTCTTCTGCGTGGTTCCGCCTGGTCGCGAAAGTCGGTGGATACGAGCGCCGGCTCCGTATCGGCACCTACGAGCTGCCCCGGGGCAGCGGCGCGCGGTCGGCGCTGCGGGCGATCGCGAGCGGGAAGGCGGTGTTGCTCCGGGTCACGGTGCCCGAAGGGCTGACCCTCGCCGAGATCGCCGAGATCGCCCAGCGGACCCTCGATATTCCCCCGGCCGAGTTCCTGGCAGCGGCGCGCGACAGCGCCCTGCTGAGAGAATTTGGAGTGCCGGCCTCGTCGTTCGAGGGCTTTCTCCGCCCGGAGACCTACCTCTTTGCTCCCAAGGTGAATGCCGAGACGCTGGTGCGCACGATGGCGGAGACCTTCCGGAAGGACTGGGACCCCCGCTGGACCGACATGGCGCAGGCCCAGGGACTGGACCGGCTCAGCGTGGTGACCCTGGCCAGCATCGTCGAAGCCGAGGCGGCCATCGATGCCGACCGGCCCCTGGTGGCCGCGGTCTACCGCAACCGGCTCCGGCTCGGCATGCCGCTCCAGGCCGATCCCACGGTACAGTACGCCATCCAGCTGGCCACCGGACGCCGGAAGCCCAGACTCTACGAGAAGGACTACGGCTTCGAATCCCCCTACAACACCTACCTGCATCCCGGGCTGCCCCCCGGACCGGTGGGCGCTCCGGGCAGCAAGAGCATCGAAGCGACCCTGGCGCCGGCGCCGGTTCCCTACCTCTACTTCGTCGCAGGCCCCGGGGGAGGCCACATCTTTTCGCGCAGCTACGCCGAACACCTGCGCGCGATTCGCCGACTCAGACAGTGAATGATGGGAGGTGAGCGGTGAGCGGTGAGCGGGTCCGGATCGTCGAAGTGGGACCCAGGGATGGCCTTCAGAACGAGGCCCGGCCGGTGCCCACCGAGGTGAAGATCGCGTTCGTGGATGCTCTCTCCGGGGCCGGATTCGACGAGATCGAAGTCTCCTCCTTCGTGAGCCCGAAGTGGATTCCCCAGCTGGCCGACGCGGAAGCGGTCTTTGCCGGCATCCGGCGGGCCCCCGGGGTGACTTACATGGCGCTGGTGCCCAACCTGGAGGGGCTGGAGCGGGCCCGGGCGGCACGAGCGGACAAGGTGGCGGTCTTCACCGCCGCGAGCGAGACCTTCAGCCGCAGGAACACCAACGCCTCCATTGCCGAAACCCTGGAGCGGTTCCGTCCGGTCGTCGCCGGCGCCGGGGTGCCGGTCCGGGGGTACATCTCGACCGCGTTCCATTGCCCGTTCGAGGGGCCCATCGCGCCGGAACAGGTGCTGCCGGTCGCCCGGGCGCTGCTCGAGCTCGGCTGCACCGAGCTGTCGATCGGCGATACCATCGGCAAGGCAACCCCGGATGACGTGAGCCGGCTCCTGGAGCTGCTGATACCAGCCGTCCAGCCGTCCAGCCGCCTTGCCGTCCACCTGCACGATACCTATGGCCAGGCGCTCTCCAACGCGGCCGCCGCCCTCGCGATGGGCATCACCGTGTTCGACGCCAGCGCAGGCGGAATCGGCGGCTGTCCCTACGCGCCCGGCGCGCCCGGCAACGTGGCGACCGAGGCGCTGGTTGCCGCGTTCCAGGGGCGGACCGGAATCGACGCCGAGCGCCTGAACGCCGCCAGCGCCATCATCAGGCCCTACCTCTCTCGCTGATTCTGCAGGGCCGTTCCTGCAGCTTTCAAGCGCTCAATAGTCCCAACGCCTGTCGCGATCGCGCTTGGCCCGTTCCCGCTCGTGCTCCCGCCGGGCTTTGAGGTATTCGCGCTCTGCCTCCCGCCGATCCTTGAGCGATTCCCGGACGTGCTCACGCCAGGCTTTCGCCTGCTCCCGCTCGGCCTCCCGCACGTCCTTCCAGTACTCCCGCTCATCCTCAAGGCAATCCTTGTAGGACTCGCGATCGTAGTAACGGCTGCACTGCGAATCGCCGTGGAAATACTCCCTCTCCTCATACCAGCCCTGGCGCGCATCCCGCCGCCCGCGCTCGTAATTCCGGTCCGGACCGCCGTCCCGAAACCTCAGCGAGGCTGCCACCTCAGGCGTGCGCACCGAAATGCGGCCTCGGACTTCCTGTGCCTCGGCGCTGGTGATCAGGCCGCCGGAAAACAGCAGGATTGCAATGGCGGTGAGTTGCGCTCGCATCTCCGTCTCTCCTGGTGATTGACAATGGTTCACCTGAACCCATTGCACGGCATATGCCGTCCTGCAACGCCATCTCCGGGGGGAAATGGCGCTGAATTCGCCGGCTGGTGTCCCTCCATGGGGACGCGGTGACCTCCGGGGCCGACGACTTTGTGAAGGGAATGCTGTCGGGCGCCATTATCTTTGGAGCGACATCATCCAGCGGAGTCAGGCGTCGTGAACAAGGTCTATGCGAGCGCGCGGGAGGCCTGTGCCGACATTCCCAGCGGCGCCCGGCTGTTCGTGGGCGGGTTCGGGCTGAGCGGGGTGCCCGAAGAATGCATCTTTGCCCTCCGCGACCTGGGACCCCGCGACCTCACCATCGTGTCGAACAACGCCGGGACCACCGAGCACGGCCTGGTCCACCTGCTGAAGAACCGCCAGGTCCGGAAGATGATCTCGAGCTACGTGGGGGAGAATCAGGTCTTCGAGCAGCAGATGCTGGCCGGCGAAATCGAGGTCGAGCTCACCCCCCAGGGCACCATGTCGGAGCGGATCCGCGCCGGCGGGGCCGGCATTCCGGCGTTCTTTACCGCCACCGGCGTCGGCACCCTGGTGGCCGAGGGAAAGGAGGTCCGCGAGTTCGACGGACGGCGCTTCGTGCTGGAGCGGGGACTGACCGGCGACTTTGCCCTGGTCAAGGCCTGGAAGGGGGACCGGTTCGGCAACCTGGTCTACCGGAAGACCGCCCGCAACTTCAATCCGATGATGGCCATGGCCGCGACCACCACCATCGCCGAAGTGGAGCATCTGGTGGAACCCGGTGAGCTCGATCCCGACCTGGTCCACACCCCCGCCATCTTCGTGCAGCGGATCTTCCAGGCCAGCGCGCCCTCGCACTTTATCGAGCGGCGCACCGTGAGGAAACGGGTATGAGCGTCGATCTGCGCGATGTCATCGTCCGCCGGGCCGCCCTCGAGCTCCTCACCCTGACCGACCAGACCGGCTACTACGTCAACCTCGGCATCGGCATGCCGACCATGATCGCCAATCACGTTCCCGAGGGGATTCCGGTGGTGCTGCAGTCGGAGAACGGGATGCTGGGGGTCGGACCCTACCCGTTCGAGGGCGACGAGGATGCCGACCTCATCAACGCCGGCAAGGAGACGGTCACCGAGCTCCCGGGCACCAGCTACTTCGACAGCGCTACCTCGTTCGCCATGATCCGGGGAGGCCACGTGGCGCTCACCATCCTGGGCGGCATGCAGGTCTCCGAGCGGGGGGATCTGGCCAACTGGATGATCCCCGGCAAGATGGTGAAGGGGATGGGCGGCGCGATGGATCTGGTGGCGGGCGCCCGCCGGGTGATCGTGATCATGGAGCACACCTCGAAGGACGGGAAGCCCAAGATTCTGCGGGAGTGCACCCTGCCGCTCACCGGAGAACGCTGCGTCCACCGGATCATCACCGAGCGGTGCGTCCTCGACGTCCTGCCCGACGGGCTGCACCTGGTGGAGCTGATGCCGGGATGGACCCGGGAGCAGGTGGCGGCGTCGGTGGAGCCGGAACTTCCGTAGACAAGGTCAACGGTGAACGGTGAACCCTTCGCTGCGCTCAGGGCAGGCTTGTCAACGGGACCAGCCTTGCAAGGCAATTACCGTTGACCGTTGACCGTTGACTGTTGACGCAGGTACTCTCGGGCCGCAGCCTCAACGTCTGGCCTCCCGAGTATCCCCGACACCACCGCGACCCCCGCGCCCCCTGCCCCAAGCACCCCGGCCACATCCTCGGGCCGCACCCCGCCGATCGCGATGCAGGGGATGCCGCCGGCCCGCGCCACGATGCGGCGGAAGCCTTCGGCGCCCAGGGCGTCGCCCGCGTTCGCCTTTGTCGTTGTGGTATCCCAGGGTCCCACTCCCCAATAGTCCGCGCCCGTCCCCGATTCCAGCTCGGAGCTCCCGCCGACCGACGCCCCGATCAGAAATCCGGGGGGGGCCACCCGCCGCGCCAGCGCCACCGGCAGGTCGTCGGGCCCCAGATGCACCCCCGCCGCGCCGGCCGCCAGGGCCACATCAAGCCGGTCGTTGACCAGCACCGGCACCGGCACCGCGGCGACCAGCTCGCGGGCCAGCGTCACCAGCTCGCGGGGCTCGACCTGCTTGAGCCGGAGCTGCACCGATGTCACCCCGCCCCGCACCGCGGCGCGACACGTCTCGACCAGTCCCCCGGCCGGCACCAGCCGGTCGTCGGTCACCAGCATCAGCCGAAGCGCCCGGACTACATTGTTCGCCATGCGCCGAATCATATCGCGGAGCCGGTGATGCCGGGCGAGCTGCCGGCCGCGGTGGTGACCCGCCGCGGCGCGGCGCGCTGGCGGGAAGGTCACCCCTGGATCTTTGCCAGCGATGTCACCAGCGCGCCCGATGAGCCCGGGCTGGTGGCGGTGCGGGACCAGCGCGGACAGTTCGCCGGCCAGGCGCTCTGCTCCCCCCGCTCCGAGATCCGGTTGCGGTTGCTGGAGCGCACCGACCGGCCGGTGGACCGGACCTGGTGGATCGAGCAGATCACCCGGGCGCTCCGCCGCCGGGAGGGACTCGACGCTACCGCCTACCGGGTGGTCCACGGCGAGGGCGACGGACTGCCCTCGCTGGTGGTGGACCGCTACGACCGCTACGCGGTAGTCCAGCTGCTCTCGGCGGGACTCGAGACCATGCGGCCGGAGATTCTCGAGGCGCTCACCGTGGTGCTCTCCCCCGGCGGAATCCTGCTCCGCCACGACGCGCCGGTGCGCCGCCACGAGGGGCTGCCCGAATCGGTCGAGCTGGCCGCGGGTGCGGTGCCCGAGGAAATCGAGGTGCGGGAAGGCCCGGTACGATACCTCGCCGCACCCTGGACCGGACAGAAGACCGGGGCCTTTCTCGATCAGCGGCCCAATCGGGTCCTGAGCGGAGAGCTGGCAGCGGCCGGCGGCTCGGCGCTGGACTGCTTCACCTACCACGGCTCCTTTGCGCTGCACCTGGCCCGGAGAAGCGCGACGGTGACCGCCCTCGACAGCAGCGCCGAGGCGCTGGTCCGGGGCGCCCGCAACGCGGCGCTCAACGGCCTCACCAATATCCGCTGGGAGGAGGCCGACGCCTTCGAGGCGCTCCGGGCGATGGCCCGCGCCAGGACCCGGTTCGACACCATCGTGGTGGACCCGCCGGCCTTCGCCAAATCGAAGAGCGCCGTGGGCCAGGCGCTCCGCGGCTATCACGAAATCAACTTGCGGGCCATGAAGCTGCTCGCGCCGGGCGGGGTGCTGGTCACCGCCTCCTGCTCCTTCCACCTCCGGCGGCCCCAGTTCCTCGAAATGATCGCGGGCGCGGCACGGGACAGCGGCCGGATGCTCACCGTGCTCAGGCACCTGGGACAGGGCGCAGATCACCCCGAGATCGTGACGATTCCCGAAACCGGCTATCTGAAAGGGCTGGTGCTCCGAGCGGAGGCCCCGTGAGAGTGCTGGTGCTGCTCGCGGTCCTCATGCGGGCGATCCCCTACCTCTCGAATCGCGCCTTCTGGGGCGACGAAGTCATGATCGCGCTCAGCATCCGGGCCCGTGGCCTCGCCGGCCTTGTGGCCCCGCTCGAATTCGATCAAACGATGCCGATTCCCATTCTGCTGACCGTGAAAGGCTTCACGCTCCTGTTCGGAAACCACGAGCTGGTGTACCGGCTGCCCATGTTCATCGGGGGGTGCGCGCTGCCGTTTCTCGTCTGGCGGTGGTTCCCCAAGCTGATCGGGCAGGCCGAGACCATCGTCTTCCTGGCCTTCGTCACCGTATGGCAGCCTCTGATCTACTACGCCTCGGAGCTCAAGCAGTACGGACTCGACGCCCTCGTCACCACCGTGCTGATGCTGACGACCCTTCGGCTGCTGAGGCCCGATTCGGGCCCCCGGGAGTGGAATGGGCTGACCGGGTGGGGAATTGCCGCGATTCTGGTTTCGCAACCCTCGGTCATGGTGCTGGCCGGATCCGTCGCGGCGCTCGCCATCGACCCGCGCGCCCGCCGGAACCGCTCCTGGCAGCTCCGTGGCTCCACCGCGCTCCTGGCCTGGGGTCTGACGCTGCTGGCGGTTTATCTCGTGGCGTACCGCCATGTCATGGGAAGCCGGTACATGCAGGCGTATTGGGAGGGCGCCTTCCTGGCGCCCGGGCCGGAATGGACCCGGCGGCTGCTCAACGCGGCCTGGACCATTGCGGGAACCAGGAATTTCCCCAATCTGCGCACGCTGGTCCTCCTCCTCCTGATCGCGATCGGGGCATTGCTCCTGTGGCGGAGGCGGGGACTCGGTGCCTGCCTGCTTCTGACCGTCCCCTTCGCGGCCCTGCTCGCGGTTTCGGCGATCGGCCTGTATCCGATCGCCGGACGGTTGGTCCTCTTCACCGCTCCCCTGCTCTTCTGGGCCCTGGCCTCGGCGATCGTCGGCACCGCCCATCTCCTGCCCCGAATTCCGGGAGCGCTGCTGGCGGCGACCCTCTTCGCCGTGGCCTGGATCCCGGTCGCGGTCACCGCGTTTCGCTTCGTCGGGAACCCTCCGCTCCGGGAGACCACCCGCCAGCTGGTTCGTCGCCTCGAGCGAGGGGATCCCACCGCCCGGGCCGTAGTGCTGCCGGGTGGGTATCCTGCCTGGGCCTATTACGCCGGCAACTGGACCCGGCCCGATGCCCTCATCGCCCACGCCCGCCGCGCATTCGACTGCGAGACCGCCGGAATCCAGGCTCCGGACTGCGATCGGCTCAGCTTTTCCGATCGCGCGGGCGCTCCACCGACCCTGGTCGCACGAACCCCGAGGGGCCCGCCGGGCGGCGCCGCGGATTCGGCATGGGTCGAGACCCAGACCGGCCGAATCCTCGGGTTGAACGACGACAGAATCTGGATCTTCTATTCCATCGTGCCCGAGGTCTTCCCGCCCCGCCACCTGGTCCAGCGCCTTCTGGCGCGCCTGGAAGCCTCCCGCGCCCGGGTTGACCTGCGAATCCGTCTGGGCCAGAGCGGGCTCTATCACGTCGCTCTACCCTAACTCAACGCGGTTTCTTACCTTAGATCGCAATGCTCACCAGTGCACAGTTCGAGGCAAGAACCGAAGCGGCCCGGTCCCGTCGGGCCCGACCAGTGTTATCTGCGAAACAGCAGTACCAGGAGTACCTCCTCCAGCGGATCGAGGATTACAAGAACTCAATCCCCCGCGACGAGCTGCTCCGGCTCGGCAATGACGCGGCGAGCGAGCTGCAGGACGCGGCCGAAGGCCAATACTTCCTGACTGAAGTCGTGATGCAGGAAACCGTGGACCGGATCATCATGAAGCGGCTCCGGCTTCCCGGCTTCTCCCGCTGGAAACTGCGCCACGCCAAGGTCCGCCAGGCCCAGCAGTCCCCTACCCACTGGGGGCTGGAGCGGAACTGCGCGGTCGCCGCCATCCTGCCCCGGATCGAGCCCGGCGACCATGCGCTGATCGTCGGCGGGGGAGCCGAGGCCGCGGTGTACCTCCTGGCCGCGCACGAGATGCGGGTCACCTGCCTGTTCGGAGACAACGCCACCTGCACCCGGATCGAGACCCGAACCGCCGCCGAGTCGCTCACCGGAAACTTCGAGGCCTATGTGGCCATGTTGGGCACCTGGTTTCCCCCGCTCGGCGCCCCGGTGCACCTGGTCGTGATCGACGCCGGGACCCTGGCCGCCCTGCCGTCGCCCCGCCGGGTCGCCCTCATGGCCCAGATGCAGGACGTCACCATTCCCGGCGGTCTGCATGTGCTCATGCCCACCGGAGCGGCGGCGGCCGAGGCCTGGGTGTCCCTGTACCCCGACTGGGAACGGGTTCCGGTTCCTTCCCGGGCGAACCGGAAGGGCAAGCGGGAGGGTTCTCCCGGAGTCCTGATGTCCCGCCCCCTCCCCCAGGCCACATCTCGAGCCTCGTCCACGGCCTGAGCCCCGAGCTGTCAAAGAACCATCCGTTTTTGCCCCTCCCTATTCGCGCTTCGCCGGCCTGGTGCATCTGCTGATGCTTCACGCGTCTCCCTGGCTACTTCAGGAGACCTCATGCCCACCGAATTGCCGGACCTGGACACGCGGGAGCCCCGCGGGATCATCATTCACACCGGAACGCCAAGACGGGCCAAGGTCCCGTTCCGGG
>DATFGC010000275.1:0-3227 GCA_035249765.1 Gemmatimonadales bacterium
ATTGCCAGCGGGGTGGTCCTGAAGATTGCCCGGCTGCGGGGCGCGCTGCTGCCGACCGACCCGGAGCGTCCGCCCACCCTCGACGACAAGCACTCGTACACCCTGCTGATTTCCACCGCCGAGATCTCGATCGATACCGCGAGCCTGGGGAACCTTCTCAGCAACCACGTTTTTGCCTACCCAGGATCGCCGCTCCGGAGTCTCCGGATCGAAACCGATGGCGAAGAGCTGGTCCAGCGCGGGGTACTGCATGGCTTTCTCCCGTTCTCCATGCACGCCACCGTCACCCTGACGCCCGAGGGGCTCATCCGGCTGCATCCGCGGACGGTGAAGGTGTTCGGAGTAGGTGTTCGCCGGCTGATGCGGCTCTTCGGGCTCGAGCTGGAGAACCTGGCGAAGGTGGAGCCGGGCCGGGGAGTCCGGATCGAAGGAGATGATTTCCTGCTCGATCCCACGGCGATTCTCCCGCCGCCCCGGACCCGGGGGCGGGTCACCCGGCTGGTGGTAGGAAACGGACGGGTGGGCCAGACCTTCGGCGGCGCCGGGCCGGCCGTTCTCCTGGCCCAGCCGGGCTCCGATTCAGCCAACTACATGTATTTCCAGGGCAGTCGCCTGCGCTTCGGGAAACTCACCATGGCGAACACCGATCTCCTGATCCTCGACGATGATCCCCGCGACCCATTCGATTTAAACCTCGACCGCTACAACGATCAGCTGGTCGCGGGATACAACCGGAATACCCCGGATTACGGGTTGATTGTGTATATGCCGGACAGGGGAGAGATCGGAAGCAAGGACGCAACGACAGGGCGCAATGGCGCAAAGGCGCAAAGGCGCGAAGACTGATGGCTGAAGGCTGAAGGCTGATAGCTGATAGCTGATAGCTCTCCACCACACAAGGAGCTCCAATGCGATATGTCGACGGTTTTCTCCTGCCGCTTCCCCGGCGAAAGATCGAGGCCTACCGCAAGCTCTCGACCAAGGCCGGCAAAGTGTGGCGCGAGCATGGCGCCCTGGAATACCGGGAGTGCGTCGGGGACGATCTCGCCAACAAGATGGGCGCGAGCGCGACATTCCCGTCCCGGGCCCGGGCCAAGCGGGGCGAGACGGTGGTGTTCTCCTGGATCGTCTACAAGTCCCGGGCCCACCGCGACCGGGTCAACAAGAAAGTGATGAAAGACCCCCGGCTGGCGGCGATGATGTCGGGGGAGACCCCGATGCCGTTCGACATGAAGCGAATGGCCTACGGCGGCTTCCGGACCATCGTCGATCTCTAGCCGCTAGGGCGCGCCCCGGAGCCGCCTGGAGACCCACTCCAGCAGCAGCGCGGCCGCCAGCAGTCCAAAGAGCCAGGCCCGGGAAAACTCCGATCCCGGTCCTGGCCCGGCCGGCGCTCCGGTTGCAGGCCCGAGCCGGTCAATCAGGGTGGCCAGGGGGGCTTCGTCGGCGAGCGGCGTCGGCTGCCTGGTGATCCTGCCGGCGTACGCCACCCCGGCGACGAGATCGGCCCACCAGTCCCGGTGCGCCTGAACCGAGGCCTCCCCACCGCCCATCCGCCAGCGCCAGGTATCCCGGTATCCGGTGGTCACCACTCTTCCCCGCTCGACCCGGCGCGCCGCCACCGCGGCCGCATTGCCCCGCCGCTCCAGCACCACGGCATCGTGCCCGGGAACAAGCGGGGCGAGCTCGAGGTTCCGCCGCGGCTCGGAGAGGGTGCTGTCAAATGGCTCCCGGCCCGGCAGCGAGGCGCCTGGTCTTCCCGCCGACAGCCCTGCGAGGGAGGAAGCTCCCGCAGCGGCCCCCGCGAACACCGCACCGCCCCCCTCGCGCACGAACCGAAAGATCCTCTGAGCCTCGGCGCTGGCAACGGAATCGAGCACCAGCACCGCGGCGTAGCGAGCCGTGTCTATGGGGCCGGCCGTCCCCTGCCGCACATCGCCCCGGGGAGAGAGCCGGAGCCGGACATCGAGCTTCCAACCGCGCTCCTCCAGCGCCGCGGCGACGAACTTGCTTTCCCATCCCGCGCGCCCGAGCAGGAGCAGCCGGCCCAGCACCAGGGAATCGGTGATCACCGAGCGGGCGACCGATCCGCCGGTGCGAGCCCGGAGCTCGGCGGGGTTCGACCGGACCAACAGGCGGGCTCCGCCCCCCGCGGCCGGGAGAGAATCGAGCGGACCGGCCGGGTCCTCGACCAGGACCCGGGTACCCGATGGTGCGGCAACCCAGGCTCGCACTCCGCCCTCGGGGTCGGGCACCGGCTCGACCGCGAGCGCCAGCGGCACACCTCCGCCCGGCCCCCAGGTAATCCGGGTACCCCCACCGGACAGCGCGGCCAGCCAGTCGCGCTGGAATGGCGCGATGAATCCCGCCGACTCGACGTGGACCGACGCGGGATCGGCGGCGGTGCTCCAGCGGGAAAGCTCCGCCGCCAGGTCCTGCTCCCGTACCGAAGCGCGCAGGGGCTCGGTCCGCCCCCGGAACAGGTCCATCAGCAGCCAGAGCAGGAGCAGCAGCGCGAGGCCGCGGGCGATCCGCTCCAGCCAGAGCCGGGGGCCCGCGGCCGCGTCACCGGGTGAGGGCATAGACCACGATGTTCACCGCGAAGCGGGAAGGATCCACCTCCATGAACCGCTTACTCTCCGGATGCATGGACCACTCGGAGCTGTAGTCCTTGCTGCTGTACAGCACGTCGATCCGGCCTTCCCGGATCACGCCGAGCAGATGTTCGTGGACCAGGTTGTCGCCCCAGCCGTTCATCTCGTGGTTGGTGGCGGGAGGACCATCTCGAAAATGGAAGAAGGCCCGGTAGAGCTCATGATCGTTGGGCACCTGGCGAAGCGGCCCGAACAGCCGCGCCAGCTCCTCGGTGGCGGTCTTGTGGAACACCCCGTTGATGTCGTGGTTGTGATCGTCCATGAAGACGAATCCGCCCCGGTTCACGAAACGGAGCAGGTTGCGCCGCTCGGCTGCGGTAAAGCGCACCGCGAGGTGCCCGGTCAGAAAGAGAAAGGGGTATTCGAACAGCTCGGCCGAATCGAGCGGCACGTTGACCCCGCCGGGACTCACCGGGAGTGTGGTGTGGCGGGCCAGGGAGTCGATGACCACGGCGGGCACAAGCTGGCCGCTCTCCCAGTCGCCCGAGGCGTACACGCCGGTCGCAAAGGTGAAGGGCTTCATGATCCCCCCCGCCAGGGGGAAAGAACCGATTCCGCCTCGGTCGCCCGGTC
>DATFGC010000276.1:0-2572 GCA_035249765.1 Gemmatimonadales bacterium
CCTCCCCCGCCTCACCCCGGACGTGCGCGGCCACCAGTTGGTTCACCGAGGCGAGGATCTCGGCCAGGTCCGCGGCGAGGTAGCCTTCCTCGTTGATGTTGCCCAGGAACTCCTCGGCGAGCAGCAGCTGGCGCGGGCTGAGCGTCAGCATCTGGAGCTGCTCCCGGAGGTGGTCGATCAGGTCCTTGGTCTCGACGGTGACGGGCTCGGTGTACTCCAGCTGCTCGAACTGCTCCCGGGTACCGCCGACCTCGAACCCGTTGAGGAGGATCTCCTCCCAGTCCATCTCCTCTTCCTTCTCCTTCTGCTCCTTCTCCTGCTCCGAATCCTTCTGCTCCGGGGTCTCCTCCTCGGGCTCGAGGAGCTCCAGGAAGGGATTGGAGAGCAGCTCCTGCTTGAGGTGCTGCTGGAGGTCCATCATGGGCATGTACAGCATGTCCATCGCCTGGTACAGCCGGGGATTGACCCGGAGCTCCTGGCGAAGACTGGTGTGCTGCGAGAGGCCGGTCTTCATGCCACCGCCTCGAGCCGCGCGCGCAGGCGCGCGGTCAGGGTCGGTCCCAGATACAGCTGGGCGACGCGATCGTCGTACACCAGATCGCGAACGCTTCCCGATGCCTGCACTTTGCCCTCGAACATGATGTAGGCCCGGTCGACGATGTCGAGCGTTTGCTCGACGTTGTGGTCGGTGATGAGCACGCCGATCCCGCGATGGCGCAGCCCGGCGACGATAGTTTGAATGTCGTGCACGGCAATCGGGTCCACGCCGGCGAACGGCTCATCGAGGAGCATGAACTTCGGGTCGCTGACCAGCGCCCGGGTGATCTCCAGCCTGCGCCGCTCCCCGCCGCTGAGGGAGTAGGCCTTGCTGCGTCGGAGGTGCTTGATGGACAGCTCGTCCAGCATCCGGTCGAGCCGCTGGTGCCGCTCGCTGCGGTTGAGATCGCGGGTCTCCAGGATCGCCAGAATATTTTCCTCGACCGTCATTTTCCGGAAGATCGAGGGCTCCTGCGCGAGATATCCGATCCCGGCTCGCGCCCGGCGGTACATCGGAGCCCGGGTCAGGTCGAGGCCGTCCAGCAGGACCCGGCCGTCGTCGGGAAGCATCAGACCCGTAATAAGGTAGAACGTCGTGGTCTTTCCCGCCCCGTTGGGACCCAGCAACCCTACAATCTCACCCTGTTGGACCCGCACCGTCACCTGGTCCACCACCCGCCGGCCCTTGAAGCTCTTGAGCAGATCCATCCCCTCCAGCACGCTCGCGGAGGGCGCCTGCGCGGTAAGCGGCTTGGCGCGCTGGGCGGCGCGGCGGGACGCCTCGAGCAGCGCCTCGTACACGCCCTGTCTCGCCTCGGGGGTCTGTCCCCACCAGGGCACCCGTGGCCGGACCGGGTTCCAGTCTTCGCCCACCGCCTCGAGGATCCATCCTTCGGTGGCGAGCCGGGGCAGCACCGAGCGGGTGAGGTGGTCGCGCACCTCATCGCCGGTGATCTCGACCTGCACCGGCCCGTCCAGCGGGCGGTGGCAGGCGATGTGGGCCTCCCGGTAGCTCATCACCAGGTCGCCGAAATCCACCGTATCGGAGACGCCGGCCGCGCGCGTGATCGCCGCGAGAGCGATCGGAACCGAGGGATCGCGGTCGCCGAGGGTGGCGATCCACTCCGGGGCGCTCATCGCCCGGCTCCTCCACCCGGCGTGGAATCCGGTGGCGCGGCAGCCGAGTCGCCCATGGCCTCGAGCTGAATGCCGTCGACCTTCCCCCGGATGTCCACCCGGTCGACGCCGCCCTGCCCCGTCGCCGCGGAGTCCTTCATCGTCACCGTGATGACGTCGCCCCGGGCATAGTTGATGGAAGGTCGCGCCGGCAGCCGCTGGTTCGGCTCGATGTGGTAGGACTGGGCACCGACCCGAGCCTCGATCCGGCTCAGCGCGGCGCGCTGCGTCCCGGCGGAATCGCGGCTGGCGAATCGCGCGATGACGGTGTCCCCCCGCATCCAGTCGCGATCCCTGGTGGGCTGGTGCACCGTCCCGCCGAGCCACGCCTTGCCGAACCCCCGGACTTCCCGGAGCCGCTGGCCGGGGGTATCGATCGCAAGCGAATCGCCCTTCATCGCGTAGCTGGGCGACGTGGCGGACGGCCGAATCCGGTCGCCCCAGGCGAGGGTCTGCTCCAGCTTGCGCTGGTTCACGTCGAGGGCGATGGTGTCGGCGACGAGGTCCCATTCCTTGCTGATCGCCCGGGCGTCGCCCTTGGCCACCAGATACGTCAGGTCGCGCTGGTCCAGCTTCAGGTCGATGCGGCTGCCGGTGATGGAGAAGCTGTCGGCCCCGAGGCCGCGGAGCATGGGCCGGCCGCCGAGGAGACTCCCGTCGGCGCCGGCGCCGGTGTCGAGCCGGAGCGAGTCGGAACGGGACGCGAAGTCGCTGCGGTCCACCGTCACCTTGCCGCCGGCGAAGATGCGATCGTCCCCCTTGAGCCGCACCCGGTCGCCCACGATGACGTAGGGCTCCGCGGGCTTGCCTCCCGAGTCGGTCGGGAAATACCGGATCTTGGGCCTGCCGGTCGCGTACA
>DATFGC010000277.1:0-4941 GCA_035249765.1 Gemmatimonadales bacterium
CAATCGCGACCCGGGCGCGGGGGGACCGGGTCGAGATCGATGTGGTGGACACCGGCGTCGGCATTCCGGCCGAGCAGCACGCCTCCATCTTCGAGCCGTTCTTCACCACCAAGGAGCATGGCAAGGGCACCGGCCTGGGCCTGGCGACCTGCTACGGAATCGTCCGTCAGGCCGGCGGCACCATCGAGCTCACCAGCGAGCCGGGCCGCGGCAGCCGCTTCCGGATCATTCTCCCCGCGCTGCCCGAGGGCACCCTGCCGGTGCACACGCCGTCCAGGGGGAGCCGGATCGGCGGCATGGCACCCGGCGGCGGTGAGGTGATTCTCTTCGCCGAGGACGAGCCCCAGGTGCGCAATCTCGGCGAGCGGCTGTTCCGGGGACTGGGATACCGGGTGCTGGCTGCGGAGAATGGCGAGGCGGCGCTGTCCCGGGCCGAATCCTCCGGGGAAACCATCGACCTGCTGGTGACCGACGTGGTGATGCCGGGAATGACCGGCGAGGAGCTTGCGGCGGAGCTCCGGAAGAGCCGGCCCGATCTCCGGGTCCTGTATATCTCGGGGTACGCCGAGGATTCCGAGGCCATCGAACGGGCCCTGCGCGCCGGCGATGCCTTCCTGCCCAAGCCGTTCACGGTGTCGGAGCTGGCGGGACGGGTGCGCGAAGTGCTTTCGTTTGTCCGGCCATCGCCGGGTCGCTAGATTTCCCGCTGTGAGCCAAGTGACGGTTGTCCACGGAGATAGCGCGTCCACGCCGGTCGATCCGGCGCGGTTTCGCGATCCCGCCCTCCGCCCCATCGCCGAGAAAGTGCTGGCCGGCCGGCGGCTCGATCCCGCCGATGGCCTGGCGCTCTTTGCCACCGCGGACATTCTGAGCCTGGGCGAGCTGGCCGCGTTCGCCAACGCGCGGCGGAACGGCGACCGGGTCTTCTTCTCCGCCAATCAGCACATCAATCCGACCAACCTCTGCGTGCTGCGCAACACCTGCACCTTCTGCTCCTTCGCCCGCATGCCCAGGGAGGAAGGAGCCTACACCCGGACGCTGGAAGAGGTGTATCAGGAAGCCGAGCAGGCGCGCGGCGCGCCCACCCGCGAGTTCCACATCGTGGGCGGGCTGCATCCCAAGCTCCGGCTGTCGTACTACACCGACATGATTCGCGGGCTCCGGGAACGCCATCCCGAGGTGCACATCAAGGCCCTCACCGCGGTGGAGATCGCCCATCTGGCCCGGATCGAGAAGCGCAGCGAGCGGGACGTCCTGCTCGCCCTCAAGGAGGCCGGGCTCACCAGCATGCCGGGCGGGGGCGCGGAGGTGTTCAGCACCGCGGTGCGGGCCACCATCGCCGAGCGCAAGCTCACCGGCGAGGAGTGGATCCGGGTGCACCGGACCGCCCACGAACTCGGGATTCCCACCAACTGCACCATGCTCTACGGGCACGTGGAAACCGCCGCGGACCGGATCGAGCATCTGGGCATGTTGCGGGCGCTTCAGGACGAGACCGGGGGATTCCTCACCTACATTCCGCTGGCCTACCACACCGAGCACAACGCGCTGGGTGAGGAGCTGGGCCGGGTCGGCTCCGCCACCACCGGGTACGAGGATCTCAAGAACATCGCGGTCGGCCGCCTCTACCTCGACAACATGCCGCACCTCAAGACCCACTGGCCCATGGTCACGCCGTTCATGTCCCAGATCGTGCTGAGCTTCGGCTGCGACGATGTCGAGGGAACGGTGGTCTACGAGCGGATTTACCACCAGGCGGGCGCCACCACCGCCATGCATCTTCCCTATGCGGCGCTGGTTGGACTGATTCGCGGCGCCGGCAAGCGTCCGGTGGAGCGGGACAGCCTGTACCGGGCCCTGCGGGAAGACTTCTCCGAGGTCGAGGCAGGAGACACCGCCCCCGCGGGATTCGGGCCCGGCGCTCCCGCCGTTCACGCCGCCTGACCATGCTCCGCCTCGGCCGCATTCCCTGGATCAACTGCTACCCGGTCTACGCCGCGATCGATCGGGGTCTGGTGCCGGTGGACGCGGAGCTGGTGACCGGCACCGCCGCCGATCTCAACGATCTGCTGGCGGCCGGGGAGCTCGACGTGTCGGTGGTGTCGGCGGTGGAGTACGCCCGCAACGCCGCCGCCTATCACCTGCTGCCCGATCTGGCCATCACCTCGGATGGACCGGTGCACAGCGTCGTGCTCTTTTCCCGCCGCCCGGTCCACGAGCTGGACGGGGCCACGGTGTTGCGCACCTCGTCGTCGCGGACCTCGGTGCTCCTCCTCGAGCTGCTCTGCCGCCACCGCTTCCGGGTCCGTCCCCGGTTCGCGACCGTGCGGGCCGAGTCGAGCGATCTCGAGGCGCTGCGGGGATTCCCTCACGAAGCGGTGCTGGTGATCGGTGATGCGGCACTGCTGCTGGCCTCGGAAGGGCGCTATCCCTACCGGGTGGACCTGGGAACGGCCTGGAAGGAGTGGACCGGTCTGCCCTTCGTCTTCGCGGTCTGGGCCGCCCGGCGGGAGGCCGATCACGCCGCGGTCCAGGCGATGCACGGCGCGCTGCTGGCGAGCCGGAGCTGGGGCCTCGCCCACCTCGACCAGCTGGCCGATGCCGCGTCGGCCAACACCGGGATCGCGCGGGCGGTCTGCCGGGCCTACCTCGGCGATCTCGATTACGCGCTGAGCTACCGCCACCTCGCCGGGCTGACCGACTTCTTCCGCCGGCTGGCGCAGGACGGCACGGTGCCGGATGGCAGCTTGAGCTTCATTACCGCCGCCTGATGAGGCGGTGAGCGGTGAGCGGTGAGCGGTAAGCGGTGAGCGGGAGTGGCCGATAGCCTGACCGATGGCTGATAGCCGATAGCCGATAGCTGAGGTTCGAATGGACGTCGTCGATCGCAAGTCACCTGAATTCCAGAGCTATCTCGAGCTCTATGAGAATGCTTCTCTTCTCGAGCTGGGCCGCCTGGCCGACGCCGAGCGGTACCGGCATCATCCCGGGGAGGTGGTGACCTACATCATCGACCGGAACATCAACTACACCAACGTCTGCGTGGCGGACTGCGCCTTCTGCGCCTTTTATCGCCGCCCCAAGCACGCCGAGGGGTACGTGCTGCCCTTCGAGACCATCGGCGCCAAGATCGACGAGTGCAAGGCGATCGGCGGAGTGCAGATCCTCCTCCAGGGAGGGCACAACCCCTACATCCCCTTCGAGTGGTACCTCGAGCTGATGCGCTACATCAAGCGCAACCACCCGATTCACATCCACGGCTTTTCGCCCTCCGAGGTGGTGTTCTTCAGCGAGCGGTTCGGGCTTCCGGTGGCCGAGGTCATCCGGGAGCTTCGCGCCGCCGGTCTCGACAGCATTCCCGGCGGGGGCGGCGAGATCCTGGTCGACGACGTCCGCCAGCGGGTGGCGCGGAAGAAGGCCCAGACGGAGGAGTGGCTCGGGGTGCAGGAAGAGGCCCACCGGCAGGGGATGAAGACCTCGGTCACCATGATGTACGGGCTGGGCGAGAGTACGGCCGACCGGATCGAGCACCTGTTCCGGGTGCGCGAAGTACAGCGCCGCACCGGCGGGTTTACCGCATTCATCTGCTGGCCGCTCCAGCCCGAGGGGACCGGGATGGCCGATCAGCCCAAGACCGACGCGGTGACCTACCTGCGGACCCTCGCGATGGCGCGGATCATTCTCGACAACGTGCCCAACCTGCAATCGTCCTGGGTCACCATGGGACTCAAGGCGGGGCAGGTGGCCCTGCGCTTCGGCGCCAACGATTTCGGCAGCCTGATGATGGAAGAGAACGTGGTATCGTCCGCGGGCACCACCCACCGCGCCACCATCGCGGAGATGGAGCGCTGCATCCGGGACGCGGGCTACCAGGTCCGGCGCCGCCGCCAGGACTATTCCCACATCGAGGAACCGGCGGGGGCGGCAGCCTGAGCGTGCCGATCCGGGTGGGCATCGGCTACGACAGCCATCGCCTGGTGGAGGGCCGCCCCTTCATCCTGGGGGGACAGCGGATCGCCTTCGAGAAGGGGCTCCAGGGCCATTCAGATGCCGACGCGGTGGCGCATGCCGTCACCGATGCGCTGCTCGGTGCCGCCGCGGCCGGCGACCTGGGGGCCCTCTTTCCCGAGAGCGATCCCAAGTGGAAGGACGCCGATTCGCTGGTGCTGCTCCGGCTGGCCTGCGAGCACATCGCCCGGCTGGGATTCCGCCCGGTCCAGGCCGACGTCACCATCCTCTGCGAACGGCCCCGGCTCGGGGTCTACAAGGAGGCCATGGCGGGGGCAATCGCCGGGGAGCTCGGCATCGCGCCCGACCTGGTGGGGATCAAGGCCAAGACCAACGAGGGGATGGGATTCGTGGGGCGGGGCGAAGGGGTCGCCGTAATCGCGGTGGCCACGGTGGAGGGGCCCTGATCGAGTCGCTGCTGGCCCGGCTGGCGGAGTGGCCTCCTCTGCTCATCCTTACGGTGATCGCGATTTCGGTGATCATCGAGAACTTCTTTCCCCCATCCCCCTCCGACCTGTTCGTGGTGCTGGGCGCGTTCCTCACCTATCGCGGCACCATGGAGCCGCTCACCATCTTCCTGGTGGCCTGGGGCTTCGGGGTGGCCGGCGCGGTGCTGGTCTACTGGGCATCCCGGAAGTACGGCCGGAGGTTCTTCCATTCCCGGCTGGGCCGCCGGCTGATCAGCCCGGGCACCTTCGCGGCGATCGAGCGGGAATACGTGCGGTTCGGCATGCTCGGCATGTTCATCTTCCGGATGCTCCCCGCCTTCCGCTCGGTGGTGGCGCCGTTCGCCGGATTCGTGAACCTGCCGCCCGGCCGCGCGCTGCTCCCGATCGTGCTCGCCTCGGGCACCTGGTACGCGGCGCTGACCCTCCTGGGCACCAAGCTGGGCTCCGAATGGGAGACCATCAATGCCACCCTGCGGCGGCTCAA
>DATFGC010000278.1:0-4052 GCA_035249765.1 Gemmatimonadales bacterium
CGCGGATTGTCTCGCAGGCCCAGGCGATAGGAGGTGATGGCGGCTGTGAAGTCGCCCTGCCGCTCCAGCGCGAGCGCCTCGTTGAGGTAGTCCAGGCGCTTCGGTCGGGAGGAATCGGACGACCCGAAGAGCCGTCGCCAGAAACTCATCGGCGGGATGCTTCTCCAGGCGGAAGGTGGTGCCCGGTGGCGGTAACCGCATCTATACTATACCGCCCGACACGGCAAGGCAACGCGATTGCCGCAGACGCCGCAAGAGGCGTACCTTCCGGAACCGTGACCGAGATTCTCGAACGTCTGACGGCGGCCCTCGCGGACCGGTATGCGGTGGTGCGCCGGGTCGGTGGCGGCGGGATGGCGGACGTCTTCCTGGCCCGTGACCTCAAGCACGGGCGCGAAGTCGCCCTCAAGATCCTCCGGCCCCTGGCCGGCGCGCTCATCGACCGCGATCGGTTCGTCCGCGAAATCGAGATCGCCGCCCGGCTCCACCATCCCCACATCCTGCCGCTCTACGATTCCGGCGAGGCCGACGGGCTTCTCTACTACGTCATGCCCTACATCGAGGAGGAAACCCTCCGCTCCCGGCTGCGACGCTCGGGCCGGCTCCTCCTGCCCGAGGTCCTGCGAATTACCCGGGAGCTGGCCGACGCGCTCGATTTTGCCCATGCCCGCGGGGTGATCCACCGGGACGTCAAGCCGGAGAACGTGCTGCTCCTGGCCGACCACGCCGTGATCGCCGACTTCGGCATTGCCTGCCTCTCCGATGCGGCGCCGGGGGAAAACCTGACCGCCACCGGGATGATTCTGGGCACCCCGACCTACATGAGCCCCGAGCAGGTGTTCGGCGATAGCGCGCTGGACGGGAGAAGCGATCAGTACAGCCTGGCCTGCATCGTGTTCGAGATGCTGAGCGGGGCGCCCCCGTTCGCCGGCCCCACGGTGCGGGCGATCCTGGCCGGGCACTCGCTCCACCAGGCCCCCACACTCTCCGCCCGGGTGGCTGCGGTGCCCGCGGCGCTGGAGCACGCCCTGGGACGTGCCCTGTCCAAGGAACCGGCCGAGCGGTTCCCCAGCGTGCGGGCGTTTGCCGAAGCGCTGGAGGGCGCCGGAGGGACTTCGTCCGGCCCGGAGGCGCCGATCCGGTCGCTGCTGGTCATTCCCTTCGCCAGCCAGGGGGGCGTCCCGGACACCGAGTATCTGAGTGATGGCCTGAGCGAGGAGCTGATCCATACCTTGAATGCCCTGGAGGGATTGCGGGTGGTGGGGCGCACCTCGGCCTTCGCCCTCAAGGGCACCGTGGAGGATGTGCGGGATCTCGGCCGCCGGCTGGGGGTGGAGGTAGTGCTCGAAGGCAGTGTGCGGCGGGCCGGCCAGCGGCTCCGGATCACCGCGCAGCTCACCGACGTGCAGGACGGGCTCCAGCTCTGGTCGGAGCGCTTCGAGCGGGAGGTGGGGGACGCGTTCGCCATGCAGGACGAGATCGCCGCGGCCATCCTGGCCGCGCTCCGCCTAACCCTGCTGGGCCGATCCCCTCCCCGGGCGGCGGCCCGCACCGCGAATCCCCGGGCCTATGAGCTCTACCTCAGGGGACGCCACGCCTGGAACGCCCGCACCGAGACCGGATTGCGTCGCAGCGTGGACCTCCTCGGCGAGGCGCTCGCGATGGACGAGGGGTTCGGGCTGGCCCAGGCGGGGCTGGCCGAGTCGTACGTCACCCTGGCGGTGTATGGTGCCGAGGCGCCCGACGCGGTGATGCCGCTGGCCGAAGCCGCCGCGACGGCCGCGCTGCGCCGGGATCCCCGGCTCGCCGAGGCGCACGCCGCCCTGGGCAGTGTTCAGGCGCTGTATCACTGGCGCTGGGTTGATGCGGAGGGGTCGTTTCGCCGGGCGCTCGCCGCCAATCCCTCCGCGGGGCATATCCGGCAGGCCTATGCCGTGAATGTTCTGCTGCCGCGCCGGCGCTGGGACACTGCCCGGAGCGAGCTGGAACGGGCCCGGGCGCTGGAGCCGCTTTCTCCCGCCATTGCCCTGAGTCAGGGCCTGGTGCCCTGGTTCCAGGGAGATGTGGATGCGGCCGCCGTACTGTGGCGCGAAGTCCTGTCCAGCGACGAGAGCTTCCCTCTCGCGCATTACTTCCTGGGACAGGCGCTCGCCCGGATGGGCCGACACTCTGAGGCCGCCGCCGCTCTGGACCGGGCCGCCCAGCTCTCCGGCGGCAGTCCGGAGATTCTCGGGGTGACGGGGTGGATCGCCGCGGTCGCCGGCCGGCGCGACGAGGCCATGAAGTGCCTGGGCCGGCTCGAGGCGCTCCGGGCGGAGCGCTACGTCTCTCCGATTCTCGACGCCCAGATCCTGGCGGCGGTGGGCGACCGGGAGGGCGGGCTGGCGGCGGCGGAGTTCGCGGTCGAGGGCCGGGCGACCGACGCGGTGTGGCTGGGGGTGCGTCCCGCCTTTGATGTGCTCCGTGGCGAGCCACGCTTCCAGGCGCTGCTCACCCGGATGGATCTTGCTGGGTCACCAGTTTGAACTACAGCCCACAGATGTCACAGATTACACAGAAACAAACTGAATGGATTTTTGCTCGCGTCGCATTGCCCGCCTGTTCTCGATCAATCGGCTGTTGATCTGTGGAATCTGTGGGCTACTCGGACAAGCACGCAGAACCTCGCTGTGCTGGTAGCTATCGCGCCGGCGGAAGCAGCTTCCGGTACTCCTCGGCCTTGGCCTGATTCCCCCGCCGCTCGTAGAAAGTGATCAACCGGCGCAGCGCCGCGAGCCCCCAGGCGCCTCCCGGGTTCTTCTGCAAGATCGGATAGCTGCTGAGCAGAAGCGGCTCCGCCTCCCCGTCTCTCCCTCGAAGCGCCAGGCATCCCCCCAGAATGCTTTGGGCGTGGGCAATGGAGTAGTGCCCCCCGGGGTGAATCTTCTGCATGTCGGCCATCCCTTCGCGGGCCAGCGGCTCGCTCTCGGCGCAGCGACCCTGGTCGGCGAGAATCCAGGCCAGGTTGAGCTTGGCTCCGGCCGTCTCCATGTGCACCGCGCCGTAGCGGGCTTCCTGGATCGCCAGCGCTTCCCGCTGGAGCGCCTCTGCCTCGGCAAGACGGCCCTGCTGGTGCAGCATCGTCGCCAGCGCCCAGGTCGCGCTGGCCACCAGGGGATGGCGGTCTCCCAGCAGCTTCTTGTAGAGCGCCAGCCCCTCCCGGAG
Organism: Gemmatimonadales bacterium; assembly: GCA_035249765.1. Lineage (GTDB taxonomy): Bacteria > Gemmatimonadota > Gemmatimonadetes > Gemmatimonadales > GWC2-71-9 > JABFSM01. The sequence goes on from DATFGC010000278.1 coordinate 3,205, forward strand.
AAATCTTCCCGCTTCGTCAAACTTTCCCTGCGCGGTGAGGGTCATCCCGAGGTTGTTCATCATCTGGGCCACCCGGCGGTCTTCGGGACCATATGCCTCCCGGGTGAGCGCCAGTGCTTCCCGCATCAGGGTGTCCGCCTCGCCATGTTGTCCGGTGCTGAAGCGAATGGTCGCCAGCCGTGACAGAATGAGTGCAAGATCCGCCGGCTCCTCTCCGGCCGCGCGGTAGATCGCAATCCCCTGCTCGGCGGCTGCCCCGGCCTCCGCATAGTTTCCCCGGCGCCACTGAGCGCTCGCCACCCGCTCCAGTGCCTGGGCCACCCGCGGACTCTCGGCCCCGTCCACCCGCTTCCGGATCTCCAGCGCGCTGGTGAAATGAGCCTCCGCCGCAGGATAGTTGCCCACCCCGTACTCGGCTTCGCCCAGCAGCATCAGCCCGTCCCCGGTCTCGGCGGCCTCGTCGCCGAATACCCGTCGCCGAATGGCCACCGATTTCTCGATGATCGGCTTGGCGGCCCCGGCGAGGCCGAGCCCGAGATACACGTTGCCCATCGTGGCCATCAGGGTCGCCTGGACCTCCGGCTCGCCGGCCAGCTCCGCTTCGATGCGCGAGGCGCCCTGGTCGAGGATCTCCCGCGCGGTGACCGTGTTCCCCCGGGATTCGCCGGGATCGGCCAGCCGGAACAGCTCGGTCAGGAACTCAGAGACCCGCTGGCTGGTGACGGCGGCGCGATTGGCCCGGTCGCGCTCCAGGCCGCCCCGCCGGAGCTGGACCGCCGTTGCTACCGCCACGAGTCCGAGTCCCCCGGCGACCAGCGAAGCGGCGAGCCAGCGCTTGCGGCTGCTCC
>DATFGC010000279.1:0-15155 GCA_035249765.1 Gemmatimonadales bacterium
TCAGGGCTTCGGGGCGCGAGAAGGAAGCCAGCGTCCTCACCGATTCGCTGCGCCGCGAGGCCACCGCCCTGGGCGACGCCGGATCGGTCTATTCCGACGTCGTGCTGGCCCAGGAGCTCGCCATCTACTACGCCTGGCTCGGGAACGCGGACGAGACCCTGAGCTTCGTCAGACTGGCGTTTGAGAGCTCCCCGGTTGGGATTGACCAGCGGATCGTTCAGTCCAGGGTGTTCGACAAGGTGCGCAAGACCGCCGGGTTCCAATCCGAGCTTCGCCGGCTGCAGGACGAGACCTGGCCCCGGGTGCTGGAGCAGCGCAAGCGGCTGGAGTCGCCCGAGGCGGGAGTGCCCTTCGCGGCCCGCGCGGAGCCGGGCCGGTTGCCGGTGTTCTAGCCCATGGCCGATGCATCCGCCAAGAAGCCGCGGCGCCCGCGAAAGAAGGCGGAGCCGGAGCCCCGGGGGCTCACCGCCAGGCAGGCCGGCGGCGGGGTGCCGCCTGCGCCGATCATGCGCCTGATGGAATCCATCGAAGGCGACGGCGGCGCGGTCATCGGCGCCTACCGCGAGCCGCTGGGCGGCCTCTGGCAGGTCATGGCGACTCTGCCGAGCGAGCGGGTGGAGCCGACGCCCTACCAGCGGGATCTGTCCGCGCCGCACGTGGCCCGGCTGGCGAATGCGATGGAGAAGCTGGGCCGCTTCGTGGATCCGATCATCGTGGTCCGCACCGACGACGCACGCTACTGGACTCCCAACGGCCACCACCGGCTGGCCGCGCTGCGCTCGATGGGGGTGCGCTCGGTGGTGGTGCTGGTGGTGCCGGAACCCGAGGTGGCCCACCGGATCCTGGTGCTCAATACCGAAAAGGCCCACAACGTCCGGGAACGGGCGCTGGAGGTCATCCGGCTGGCGGAGGCGCTCACTCAGCTGGACGATCGCCCGGAGCGGGAATACGCCACCGAATTCGAGGAGCCGGCGCTGCTGACGCTGGGGCTGTGCTATCAGGTGAACGGGCGTTTCTCCGGCGGGGCGTACCACCCGGTGCTCAAGCGGACCGAAACCTTCAGCTCGGCCAGGCTCTCCCGCGCGCTGGTGGATCGCCGGGACCGCGCCGCCCAGCTGCTCGAGCTCGACGCCGTGGTGGTCGAGGCGGTGAAACGGCTGAAGGCGCGCGGACTGGAAAGCCCCTATCTCAAGGCCTTTGTCCTGGCGCGGATCAACCCGTTGCGCTTCAAGAAAGGCGCCGCGGACCCCGACGCGACCATCGCGCAGATGCTGGCGAGCGCCCGGAAGTTCGACCCGGAAAAGGTCAAGGCCGACCAAGTGGCCCGCACCGGTGGCGCGCCCGACGAGGGGTAATGACAGAGCTCCGGGAGCGGCTCCAGGCAACCCTCGGTGCGGCCTACACCATCGAGCGGGAGCTTGGCGGCGGGGGGATGTCACGGGTGTTCGTCGCGACGGAAACCCGGTTCGGCCGCCGCGTCGTGGTCAAGGTGCTGCGCACCGAAATCGCCGCCGGCACCAGTGGCGAGCGGTTCGAGCGGGAGATGGCGCTCTGCGCCCGCTGCAGCCATCCCCACATCGTTCCCGTCCTGTCCGCCGGCGAGGTCGAAGGGCTCCCCTGGTTCTCGATGCCGCTGGTGGAGGGGGAGTCGCTTCGGGACCGGCTCACCCGGGCCGGCTCGCTGCCGGTGGCCGAGGCCGCGCGCCTCCTCGCTGAAATCGCCGATGCCCTGAGCTACGCCCACCGGATGGGGGTGGTCCATCGCGACATCAAGCCCGAGAACATCCTGCTCCAGGACGGCCATGCCGTCGTGGCGGACTTCGGGGTCGCCAAAGCGCTCCACGCCGCGACCCAGAGCGAGTCCGCATTCCAGGTGACCGGTGTGGGAATGGTCATCGGTACCCCCGCCTACATGTCCCCGGAGCAGGCGATGGGCGACCTGGTGGACCACCGGGCGGATCTGTACGCACTCGGTGTAGTCGCCTATGAGCTCCTCACCGGAAAACACCCCTTCGGCGGCGCCACCCCGGTGGAGATGGTGTCGGCTCAGCTGACCAGTGTCCCGCCGTCGGTCGCCCAGGGCCGCCGCGATTGCCCGCCCCCGCTCGCCATCCTGATCCAGCAGCTGCTCGCGAAGGACCCGGCGGCTCGGCCCGCGACCGCGGATGTCGTCCGCGAGGCGCTGCTCGCGATCGGGCAGGGCGGCGGCGGTCCCGCGGCTGGTCGTCCGGTCGGCCAGGTCATGCGATGGGGAACAGGACTGGCGGCGGTCGTGCTTGCGGTAATGCTGTACCTGGCAATGACTCGCGATCCGTCCGGCGACGGGAGCACCGCCGCTGGGGTGAAGTCCCTGGCGGTATTGCCGTTTCGGAACATCGGTGGGGACTCGACCACCGATTACTTCAGCGCCGGGGTCGCGGAAGAGCTGATCACCGCGCTGGGGCGGCTGGAAGGGTTGCGGGTGGCCTCCCGCACCTCCGCCTTTGCGGCGCGGGCGGCCAATATGGACCTCCGCGAGATCGGGCGGCGTCTCGACGTCGGCGCGGTGCTCGAGGGAACGGTCCAGCAGAGCGGGCAGCGGGTGAAGGTCACCGCCCGCCTGGTGGAGGTGGCGCGGGATGAGCAGCTCTGGGGCGGAGAATATCGAAGCGAGCTGCGCGATGTCTTCGCGGTGCAGGACACCATCGCCCGGGCGATCGCGACGGCACTCAAAGTGACCCTCACCGGCGGGAGGGGGGCAGCGCTGGTCGAACGCGGCACCGAGGATTTGATGGCCCACGACCTGTACTTGCGGGGCCGCTATTTTCTCGCCTTCCGAACCGCCCCGCGGCTGCGCCAGGCGATTGACGCCTTCCGGGCAGCGGTCCAGCGGGATCCGCGCTTTGCGCTGGCCCATGCCGGACTCGCTGATGCCTACACGCTGGCCATCCCCTTCGGCGACATCGATCCCGGGGACGCGATCCCCCGGGCGAAGGCCGCCGCGCTGCGTGCGCTGGCCCTCGACCCGTCACTCGCCGAGGTGCACACGTCCCTTGGCCTGATCGCCATGTTCGTCGACTGGGATTGGGAGGAGGCCGAGCGACGGCTCACCCGCGCCATCACGCTCAACCCGAGTGATGCGCAGGGCCATCTGATGCGGGCCTGGTCCCTGATGCTGACGGCACGGGCCGAGGCCGCCCATACCGAGATCCTGGAGGCGCGGAGGCTGGATCCTCTCTCGCTGATCATCAACACCCGGGTCGGCACCATGCTTTACTACACGGGCCGGTACCGTGAAGCGAGCGACGCGTTGCGGCGGACCCTGGAGATCGACTCGATGTTTGTGCTGGCCCGATCCGGCCTCGCGTTGTCGTACGCGATGGAGGGGCGCCTCCAGGATGCCCTGGCGGTCTTGCCCCCAACTCCCCCGCAGCCCGGGTCCGGCGAGGTGGCCGACCCCGCCGTCGTGCTGGCCTGGGCCGGTCAAACCGTTGAGGCAAGGCGGGTCCTGGAGGATCTGAAGGCGCAGCGAAAGTCCCGTTACGTCGCCGCCCATGGGCTTGCTCAGATCCACGCGGCCCTGGGCGAGACCGAGGCGGCCTTCGCAGAGCTGGAGCGCGGTGTCACGGAGCGTACGTTCGGCCTGGTGGCGGTACGGTTCAATCCGGTATTCCGGACGATGCGCCAGGATCCCCGCTGGGCGGCCCTGATGCGGAAGCTGAATTTCCCGCAGTGAGATCTACGACGAGCAGCTGACCTCGATCTCCCGGTCGGCGGCGCCCGGCGGCCCGGCATAGCGCTCCCAGCCGGGGTGCTCGTCATACGGCGCCGCCAGCAGCCGTCGCAGCGAGTCGATCAGCCCGAACTCGCCCCGCTGGGCGGCGGCGATAGCCTCCTGGGCGACCCAGTTCCGCAGCAGGTATTTCGGATTCGCCCGCCGCATCCGCTCGACCCGTTCCCGGTCGTCGCTCGCTTCGGCCCGCAACCGGGCACGATAGCGATCCAGCCAGGTGTCGAAACCCGTCCGATCCACGAACATGCCATGCAGCCCACCATTCACCGTTGACCGTTCACCGTTCACGCTGTTCAGCGCTCGAAAGAATCGGGTGTAATCGACCCTCCCCGCCTGCAGCAGCGCGAGGAGATCCCTGAGCAATTCCCCGTCCTCATCGCGCGCGCCCGCCAGTCCGAGCCTGGCCCGCATCCGCTCGGCGTACTCCGAAACGAAGGCGGGCCAGTACGACTCCAGCGCGTCCTGCCAGGGGGCGGTGGCCCCGGCTCCGCCGTCGAGGATCATCAGCGCCTCGCCCAGTCGGGCGCAGTTCCAGATGCCGACCGACGGCTGGCGGTCGAAGGCGTATTGTCCTTCGGTGTCGGTATGATTGCAGATGAACCCGGCCTCGTAGTCGTCGAGGAACCCGTAGGGCCCGTAGTCCAGGGTGATGCCGAGGATGGACATGTTGTCGGTGTTCATCACCCCGTGGGCAAACCCGGCGGCCATCCAGCGGGCGATCAGCCGCCCGGTTCGCCGGCAGACCTCGCCGAAGAAGGCGCAGTACCGCCGGTGGTCATCCCGCGCGGAGGTATCACCCTGAGCGAAGCTGTCACCCTGAGCGCAGCGAAGGGACAGATCTCCGTAGTGCCGCTCGATCACGTAATCGGCCAGCTCCCTGACCCGCTCCACCGCCCCGCGCGCCGCAAAGTATTCGAAGGTGCCGAAGCGCACATGGCTGGGGGCCAGCCGGATAATGGCCGCGGCGGTTTCCAGCGATTCGCGCTGCACCGACAGATCGCTCGCCACGATCGAGAGCGCCCGGGTGGTCGGGATGTCCAGGGCGTGAAGCGCCTCGCAGGCCAGGTATTCCCGCACCGCGGAGCGGAGCACCGAGCGGCCGTCTCCGAAACGGGACCAGCGGGTCTGTCCCCCGCCCTTGAGGTGCAGATCCCACGATTCGCCCCGGTTGTTGCGCACCTCGCCCAGAAGGAAAGCCCGGCCATCGCCCAGCTGGGGAACCCAGACGCCGAACTGATGTCCGGCATACGCCTGGGCAATCGGGGCCGCTCCCGGGATGGGGAGACTCCCGGAGAGCAGGCGGGCGGCATCGGGGTGCCCGGCCTGGGCCGGGTCCAGATCGATCAGGGCCGCGGCATCGGGATTGAACGCCGCCAGCCGGGGATCGGGGAGCGGAGTCGGCTCCACCGCCTGGTAGAAGTCGGGATGCAGCCCCGCGTAGGAATTTTCGAACCGGAGACCGGCGAAGGGTCGCATGGTGGAAAGATACCGGGGCGGGCGGTACGTTCAGTCCATGTCCATCGCCAGACACACCCTGCTGCGCCTGTCCAAGAGCCGCTGGCTGGCCGAACGGGTCATGACCCGGCCCTTCGCCAGGAGAGCGGTGAAGCGGTTCATGCCGGGCGAAGAGCTCGAGGATGCGCTGGCTGCCTCCGAGGCGCTCGCCGCGGACCGGCTGGGTACCGTGCTGACCAAGCTGGGGGAGAACCTCACCGCCGAGTCCGAAGCCGACCAAGTGCGGGATCACTATCTCGAGGTCTTTGGCCAGATCACCGCGCGGGGCCTCTCCTCTCACGTGTCGGTCAAGCCCACCCAGCTGGGCCTCGATTTTTCGCAAAGCAAGTGTGTCGAGCACCTGGAGACCCTGGCCCGCGCGGCCGAATCGCGGGGGATCTACTTCTGGCTCGACATGGAAGACTCGAGTTACGTCGACCGGACCCTCGCGCTCTACCGCAAGCTGCGCGGCAAACACGAGAAGGTCGGCCTGGCGCTGCAGGCCTACCTGCGGCGAACCCCCCAGGACCTCGCCGCCCTGCTCCCGATCCGTCCCACGGTGCGGCTGGTGAAGGGGGCCTACGCCGAGCCGGCCCACGTCGCCTTTCCCGCCAAGCGCGATACCGATTTTGCCTATTACGAGCTGGCCTCGCAGCTGCTCCAGGCGGCGGCCAAGGGAGCGGCCTTCCCGATCTTCGGCACCCACGACATGACCCTGGTGAACCGGATCGTGGCCAAGGCGAAGGACTCGGGTGTCGCCGCGGGAGGGTTCGAGATCCACATGCTCTACGGCATCAGGATGGCGGAACAGAGGGCCCTGGCCGCGACCGGGGAGACGGTGAAGACCCTGATCAGCTACGGCAGCTCCTGGTTTCCCTGGTACATGCGCCGGCTGGCCGAGCGGCCGGCCAATGTCTGGTTCGTCGCGAAGAGCGTGATCCGGTGAGAGGTGAGCGGTGAGCGGGAGGGTTACGAGGACATGTGGCGCTTGATGTGCTCGATCAGGAGCTCCTGACAGCGCTTGCTCCGCCGGATGGCAACCACCGCATCGTCCCCGGGCAGGATGCCTTCCTTCAGGCCGGTTTCCAGCAGATCTGCGGTCTCCATGGCCGAGCCCCAGGCCATGGTCAGGTGGGAGGCAAACTTCCTGGGCTCAAAGGTGCAGGCGAGCACGATGTTGCTCTGGACCGAGAGGGCGGCTCGCTGGAGGTGATCAAACAGCGCCGCCGCCTCCGGCTTCCAGTGGGAGCGGGCCACCGTAAACGTGGTGGTGGTAACAGCCCGGGCTTCCTGCCAGGGCTCGAAGGAGCGGTAGTCACGCATGCCCCAATCTGGAGTTGAACGAGATCAAAGCGGGTATCGTTCCAACGCCAGGTGTACCAGTTTCCCGCACCGTCCCGCTCACCGCTCACCGCTCACCGGTCCAGATAGTCCTGGTAGGTCGTCTGCAGCACCGCGCGCCCGATGCGCAGCTCGGTGTCGCCGATCCGGCCCGTGCGAGAGGTGATCCGGTCGGGAATGTGCTCCCAGACCAGGCTGCCCTCCGCCGTGACCATTCCGAACCCGTCGTCGAATCCATAGTAGGCCCAGGGACGCGGCGGTCCGGAGAAGAGATCCCGGCCGAACCGGTATTGCGCTCCTCCCACCAGTCCGAGCTGACCCAGCAGAGTTGGAGCGAGATCGGTCTGGCTTGCCAGCCGGTCGATTATTCCCCCGCGTGCCAGGGCGCCGCCGGTCCAGAGCATGGGGATGTGGTACCAGCTTTGGGCCGATTTGTAGGGCACCTCGGCGTCGGTACGCTCCAGCCGCTTGGAGTGGTCGGCCACGATGATCACGAGGGTCTGCTTCCACCAGGGCTGCCGGGAGGCCCGGCGGAGCAGCTCGCCCAGGACATGGTCGGTATACGCCAGCGAGTTGAGAAAGCGGGACTCGCCGTCGGTTCCCGGAATCCGGACCGGTCCCGGTACGTCGAACGGCTCGTGGCTGCTCTGGGTGAGCCAGGTGACGAAGAAGGGGGCCGGCGTGCTCCCCAGATCGGCCAGCACCCGGTCAGCGACGACTTCGTCGTGGGCACCCCACTTGGATTGCCAGGCCGAGCGGGGGAAGTCCTCCTTGCCGATCACCCGGCCGAACCGGCCCGCGAGCACGAAGCTCCGCAGATTCGCGAACCCCAGCTCCCCGCCGTAGTAGAAGCCGGTGGCATAACCCGCGGCCGACAGATCGCGGGACAGCATGGGAAGCCCGCTGGACTTCGACGGAATGGTCAGGATGGAGCCGTTGGGGATGGTGGGTGCGCCGGCCAGGAGCGCGGCCAGTCCCTTTTCGGTCCGGTCCCCGGCGGCGTAGACCCGGCGGAACAGAAGGCCTTCCCGCGCCAGACGGTCGAAGACCGGGGTCGCGCCGGCCACCCCTCCGAGTCGTTCTACCGCTCGGGCGGTGAAGCTCTCCCAGATGATCAGCAGCACATTGGGCCTGGCGCCGCGCAGGTAGCTCGTTCGGGGTTCGGCGCGGAGCGCCTCCGGGTGACAGCATAGAGCCAGGGCCGAATCGGGCGGCATCGCGGCATAGGGGTTCTCCCGACGATTCAGCCCCCGATGCCAGGAATCGAAGAAGTTCCAGCCCACATTGACGGCGGCCAGGTTGGCGAAGGGCAGAGGGGAGAAGTAGGCACTGCTCTGATTGATGGGAATCTGCTGTATGCCGCCGCGGGCGGGGATCACCAGCAGCAGCGCGCAACCGAGCAGGGGCATGGCCAGCGCGCCGCCCGGCGCGGGCGGAAACCGGAGCCCGGGGCGAAGCACCCGGAGCGCGATCACCCCGAACAGCGTGGTGAGGAGGAGCCAGAGCAACACCATGAGCCAGCGGGGGCCGCCGCCCGCGGCCGCCCAGCTCTCCACCGGGTGGGTGAGGTACTGGAGGACCGCGGCGTCGATATGCCGGCCCCACTCCCGGAAAATGCCGAGGTCGGCGGTGCCGAGCAGCGCGAGGATCCCGGTAGCGAGCAGGGTCCAGGTCAGGACCAGGAAACCGGCCGGGCGGGTCAGGCCGCGAAAGACCGAGAGCGCAACCAGCAGAAATGGAATGAGCGAGAGATACGCCGCGGCCGAAAAATCCAGACGGAGGCCGTGGAGGAAGGTGCCCGCGACCGTCGCGGCCGGCAGTCCTGCCGTCTCCCGGTAGAAGAAGGCAAGGAACACCAGGCGCACGGCGGCGAAGAAGGCCAGCCAGTAGAGGAGATAGAGGAGCAGGAAGTTGAAGCGGGGGCGCACGCCTGCAAAGTAACGCCCGAGTCGGGGGTTTGGTGTTGGGAATTGGGGGGTGGAGTCGACACCCCAACCCCCAACCCCCAACCCCCAACCCCCATTCCCTGCCTTATGGTCTTGCCGCCCTCCGCCGCAGCCTGAGGTCGAGGTCGAAGACCTTGTCCCCGATGGTCAGGGTCACGTTCCGGGTCCCGTTGAATGTCACCACGGCGGTCCGGGTGACGGTTTGACCGTCGCGGCGGCCGCCTACAAAGGTCACGGTACACTGGCGGGTAATCGTGCCGGACAGTGGCCAGACCTCCTCGCCGTGGGGCACCGGCACCACCACGTTCTCCACCGTGAGGGTGCATTCCAGATCGTAGGACCGCTCCGGTCCGCCCTCCCGGTGCCTGCTCCGGGAAATGTGACTCGATCCGGTCCCGTTCCAGGTCCGCTGGGTCTCGGCGCCGGCGAGCCCGGTCGCGGTCATGTCGCGTTCATGCCCGATGCTGGCTTCCCAGCTGACACCGCTCCGGGAGCCCTCCAGCGAACTTTGAATGTTCGCCTTGGCCGTCGTGACCGGGTCAAAGGCCTGCTGCACCGCGTTGGCCGCGTCCCAGAAGGTGTAGGAACGTTCGATGGTGACGCCGCCCCGGGTGACGGTCGGGCAGACCAGCGTTCCGCTGGCCGCGTCGAAGGGGCAATTGGCCGGGCGGAAGTCTCCCGTTCCGGGCACCAGGCCGCCCAGCGCCATGAAGAACACCGGCTCCCGCATCACCTCCACGTCTTCGGCGGTCGCGTCGGCGGTCACCTGGGCGATATCGGCGTCGAGCAGCGGGGTCGCCGAGTCGGGGCCGGAAGGATCGGTGCAGGCGCCGAGCCCAATAGCACAAAGCAGGGCGCCGCAACGAATTAGAGCACGCATAACAGTCCCTCGCGAGATGGTTTCGATCCGGTCTGTCATTCCCAGTGGCCACCGGCAATGACGCATCCTGATCGGTACCGTTAAGCCTAACCGGCGCTTCCTCCCGGGACTGTGAGCGCGATCACTTTTTTCGCTTGGGTTCCGCGCTGCCCGATACGCCGCCCGAGACGATGAAGGCCATGATCTCCGGAGCATCGGCCAGAACCGGCTGGACCCGATTGGCGGGGACGATGATGAGATTGCCGGCGAAGTTGTAGGCCTGGGGGAGATACACCGCGACGAACCCGGGCATGGCCAGCCGCTCGGCGCCCTCGGCGGTGACGAATCCCATGGTCCACACCATCCCGGCCTCGTCGAGCTGGGCGCGCACCGGCCGGTTGAAACGGCGCTGCTCGCCCACGAAGGCGTTGAGGAGATCCTTGGTGGAGGTGTACAGCAGCCGAACGAACGGGAGCTTCTCCAGCAGCCCTTCGATCTCGGCGACCAGTCCGCGGGTCAGCAGGTTCCCGGCCAGAAACCCGACCAGGGTGATGCCGGTGAGGGTCACCACGATGCCCGCGCCTGGAATGCCGACATCGATCATGCGGTCCACCCGGCTCACGATCCACCAGCAGACGTAGAGGGTGAGAAACACCGGGGTGGTTACCACCAGGCCGCGGAGGAAGTACTGGGCGATGCGTTTCACGCGAGAATTCCTTCGATCGCGGCGAGGAGCGCCGCAAGATGGTCAGGGGTGAGGTCGCCCATGTGGCCGATCCGGATGATCGGGCCGTGCCGGGGATCGAGCGCGCCCCCAACCAGGAAGCCCCGTTCGCCCAGCGCCTCCAGGACGGCCGCGGGGGGCCGGGTCTCGGGAAGCCTGAGGGCTGAGATCGCCGGGGAGCGCTGCCCGGGCGGGGCCATCATCGCCACGCTCGCCTGCGCGGCGACCCAGGCCTCCATGGTCTCGAGCAGGGCGCGGTGCCGGGCGAACCGGGCCGGCCAGCCGCCCGAGGCGGCGATGCGGCCGAGCTGGGCCTCCAGCGCGAGCAAGAGCGGGATCGACGGGGTCCAGGTGGGGAGATTCTCCCGCGCGATGTTCACCAGGCGCCGGACCGACAGGTAGTAGCCGGCATCGTCCTGCTCGGTGGCCCGGGCCAGAAACCGCTCGCTGGCGGCGCCCAGCGCAATGCCCGGCGGGAGGGCGAGGGCCTTCTGGGAGCCGGTGCAGTAGTAGTCCGCTCCCCAGCGGTCCATCTCCACCGGCACGGCGCCGATCGAAGTGACCCCATCCACCAGCAGGAGCACGTCCTTGCGGGATCGCACCACCTCGGCGAGCGCCGGGATGTCGGCCAGCGCGCCGGTGGAGGACTCCGAGTGCACCAGCGCCACCGCGTCCACCTCGGGCCCCTCGAGAAACTGATCGAGCTGCTCGGCGGTGATCGCGGCGCCGGGATGGACCTGCGCCCGGTAGGCCTGCCGGCCGCAGGATTCGGCGATGCGGGCCAGATACTCCCCGAAGTATCCGCCCGAGGCCACCAGCACCCGGTCGCGCACCCCGCTGCGGATCGCCGCCTCGAGCAGCCCGGTGGCGGAGGAGGTGGCGATGAAGACCGGCTGCCGGGTGCCGAAGCATTCCTGGAGCGCGGGCTGCATCGCCGCGAGCATGGCCTGCATCCGCGGGCTCCGGTGCCCGAACATCGGCTGATTGAGCACCGCGAGCACGTCGGGATGGACGTCGGTCGGGCCGGGAAGAAAGTTCCGTCCGAACCGGGTCATGCGGCCAGCACGGCGGCGCTGGTCGTGAAGCCCACTCCGCGGGCCGCCCACGCCGCCAGCAGCGCGGGCGCCGCCTCCGCGTTGATGGCGCGGGTCGCGTCGGTCACCAGGGTCACCGGAATGCCGGGGCGATGGCGGCGCAGTCCTTCAATGGCGTACTTGTCGCACACATCGAGCGCCACACCGTACAGCACGACTTCCGAGGGCGCGAGCGCGTCCAGCACCGGGAGCACGTTCGGATTGGTGAAGACGTCGAACCAGTGTTTGTGGAAGAGAATGTCCCCATCATGGGCCCGCACCCGCGCCGCCAGCGCCGCGGGATCCTCGAGCTCGGGCTCGATGATCAGCGGATTCCGGAGCCGGGTCTCGGCAATCTTGGCCTGGCCGGGGGTGCCGCGCATGCAGTGATCCGGAAAGGTGGTGACCCAGTCGGGGGTTCCGGAAAGCTCCGGATGGCCGGCCTCGTGATCGTCGGCGCTGGCGATGATTCTGATCCCCTTCCGGTGGGCGTAATCGGTGAGCCGGGCCAGCACCGGGATGATCGCCTCGCTGTCCGGCACGTACAGGCGCCCGGACGCGTGCATGAAATCCACCTGCGTGTCGACGTCCCAGAAGATCTTCGCCATGCAGCATCCCTTGTCTGGTGAGCGGTGAGCGGTGAGCAGTGAGCGGGAAGGTGGGTCCCGCTTACCTCTCACCGCTTACCGCTCACCGCACCAGCTCCAGCCTCGGATTGGGCTGATACTCCCGCCCCACCTTGGCGCAGGGCCTCCCATCCAGCCGCACCACGTCGGCGGTGAAGTCGAAGCGGCCCTGGAAGAGCGAGCTGCCCACCCCATAGGCATCCACCGGCACCTGCTGCCGCTCGAAATCCTGGATCTTCTCGGCGGTAAAGCCGCCGGATACGATGATCCGCACCTTGGGGAATCCGTGAGCATCGAGGGCCCGCCGGACGTTCCAGACCAGCTGGGGGCAGACCCCGGAAGGGCGGAAGCGTCCCATCTGGGGAATGACCGACCGGTCGACCAGCATTTCGCTGGTGTCGATTCGCACCCCGTACAGCCGGTCGCCCAGGGCGTCGGCCAGCTCGAGCGCGGTGCGCACGCAATCGTTCTCGAAATCCACCAGCGTCACCAGCCGCACGCTGGGATCGATGTGGTCGGCGAACTTGCGGGTGGCCAGCACGCTGTCGCCCCCGTAGGCCGCGATCAGGGCATGGGGCACGGTCCCCACGCCTTCGCTGCCCCACCAGGAAGCCTGCGCGTCGGTAGAAACCCCGATCGCGCCCGCGATGTGCGCCGCGTAGCCGTCGCCGGTCTGCACCAGCCAGTGATCGTGGCGGGCGGGAAAGAACATCACTTCCTTGGGCCGGGCCGCCTCCACCACCCGGCGGGTATTGGTGCCCACCCGGGTGCGCCGGGAGAGGACGCCCAGGTACAGGGTCTCCAGGTGGGCGATGGCGTCGTAGGGCCCGTCGATCAACAGCACCGTCTCCCAGGGAGCGATCGGGTCGCCATCGTACAGCGCCCGGACCTCGAGCTCCGACCACTCGATGGCGCAGAGCTTGAGAATGGCGATCGCCTCGTCGATCCCGCCCAGGAACGCGGGCGCCTTGCCGAACACCTGCATGGTGACCCGGGGCCGGCTGCCGTCGGCGAGGAGTATTTCTCGGGCCCGGGTGAAGTACTTATCCGAGTAATAGCCGGCCCGCATCTTCTCGACCGGAAGATTGAAGATCGCGGGATCCAGCCGGGGCCGCCGGCTCATGCAGCGGGAGCGGTGAAGTGGCGCTCCCGCAGCGCGGCCAGCAGTCCGCGCAGCCCGCGGGTCTGCCGCGCTTCCGGGTAGCGGTCGATCAGCCGGCGCACCTCCACCATGGCCCGGCCGGGGTCGTTGAGGCGCTGTTCGTAGAGCTCGGTCAGGGCGAGACCCAGGCGCATGTCGTCGGCCGGCAGGAGCCGGTCCGCGTCCCGCTGCAGCGCCTCGAGCTCGGCGACCGCGGCCAGCGGCGTCCCCAGCGGCCCGGCCAGCAGCTCGGCCCGGCGGATCAGGGCCGGTACCCTGTCACGGGGTGATTCCGCCCGCAGCCGGTACGCCTCGGCCGCGGCGTCGGCGTGTCCCTGCGCGGCGAGGGTCTCCTCCGCCGAGAACCCTCCGCCGGCCCGGGTCAGGCCGACGTTGGTGAGTACGGTGTTGACGAAGTCGATCAGCGGATCGAGGACCGCGTCCACCATGCCGGACAGGAACCCGAACAGGGCCCAGAGCAAACCGGCCAGCAGCAGCGCCCGGGGCTCCACTCCGGTGAGCCCGAGGACCAGCGCGACCACCGCGCCGCCACCCATGAAAAAGGTGATGACGCCCCGGAGGTACCGGAAGGGATCGGTGTCGAGGGTTTTGGCGCGGCCGCGCAGGCTTTCGGGGAGGAGCGACACGCTCCGAAGGTAGAGGCGGGCATGGGGCGCGGCAAGTTGACAGGAGTCGGCGCCTCCCCCTGATTCTCTCATCTCCCGGCCGGTTTCTTCATCCCGGAGCGACCCGTGTCCGATGCCGTCACCCGCCGTCACTTTCTCGGAACCGCCGTCCTCGCCGCGGCGGGCACCGCCGTTCCTCCCGCGGCCGGCGCCGCGCCTTCCGCGCCCTGGGTGCGCCGGAGCCGGGTCGCGAAGTTCGCGGCGGTCGGGTCGAGCAACGGGATCCGCGGCGTCGAAGCGGCGCTCCAGTTGATGACCCGGGGGACCGACACGCTGGATGCGGGGGTGGAGGGGGTGAAGATCCAGGAGCTCGACCCCAAAGACAATTCCGTGGGCTACGGCGGATTGCCCAACGAGGAGGGTGTGGTCCAGCTCGATGCCAGCTGCACCCACGGCCCCAGCAAGCGGGCCGGGGCGGTGGCCTGTCTCGAGGGCATCAAGACCCCCAGCGAGGTCGCCCGGCTGGTGCTCAAGTACACCAACCACATTCTGCTGGTCGGCGAGGGGGCCAAGCGCTTCGCGCTGTCCTACGGGTTCCGGGAGGAGAATCTGCTCACTCCGGAATCGCGTGAGCTGTGGCTCCGCTGGCGGGCAAACCGGGGCGGCACCGACGACTGGGTGAACGTGGAGGAGCGCACGCCGCCGATGGCGCGGCCGACCGGCACGATCAACCTGAACCTGGTCAACGAGAAGGGCGAGATCTCCTCGGTCACGACGACCAGCGGTCTGGCCTGGAAGATCCCGGGACGCTCGGGAGATTCTCCGATCGTCGGGGCCGGGCAGTATACCGACGGCGAGGTGGGTGCCGCGGGCTCCACTGGACTGGGCGAAGCGAACATCATGGTGTGCGGGGGATTCCTCACGGTGGAGCACATGCGCCAGGGGATGAAGCCCACCGATGCATGCCTGGCGACGCTCAAGCGGGTGGTGGCGATGACGCCGCCGAGGCTCCTGGGCCCCGGGGGGCGACCGACCTACCAGATCCAATTTTACGCGGTCAACAAGGCGGGCGACTACGGGTGCGCCGGACTCTATCCGACCCGCTATGCGGCCTGCGACGACAGCAACGGCGCCCGGGAGCTGGATGGCGCGCACCTCTTTGCGCGGCGCTGACCGGGTGCATCCCCGTTTCCTGGCCCTGGCCGCCCTGCTGGGCGCTGTGCTGGTTGCGACCCCGATGTCGGCGCAGGACTCCACCGTCGCGGCGCCGGACCCGGTGTCGTGGCGCACCAACTATTTCCCCTACCTGATCGGTAACCCCGCCACCGGGCTCATGCTGGTGGCCCACCTCGACTATTTCCGGCAGGCCGACTATTTCGCGCGGGTCCCCAACGATGCCTTCGTGGCGGTGGATGCCGGGATCAGCGCCCAGGGCAGCCGCCTGCTCATCGGCCGCTTCCGCGCGCCGCAGCTGGTGAATGGGTGGCGGTTCGCCCTGGACGCCGGCGCGTCCCGGGAGTCGCGCTTCGGCTACTCCGGGTTCCTGCCCACCG
>DATFGC010000280.1:0-5276 GCA_035249765.1 Gemmatimonadales bacterium
CGGAGAGCGGGACCTATCTGCGGGAGCTGTTCGGCCGGATCAAGGGCGAGGAGCTGCGGAAGAAGATCCTCTTCTCCGTCTCCCAGATGGGCGGGAGCGAGAACTCGAAGTGGCTGGTCGGCATAGCCCGCGATCGGTCGCAGCCGCTCGAGATCCGGAAGCAGGCGCTCTTCTGGGCGGGACAGGGCGGAGCGGCGCTGACGGACCTCACCAGCCTCTACAGCACCTTCGACGACCGGGAAATGAAGGAGCAGCTCATCTTCGTGTACTCCCAGCGGGACGAACCGGCGGCGTTGGACAAGCTGTTGGAGATCTCCAGGCGCGACCCCGACCCCGAGCTCCGGAAGAAGGCGCTGTTCTGGCTGGGGCAGAGCGACGATCCCCGGGCCGCCAAGGCACTCCAGGACATCATCGAGCAACCGTGAGGGAGAGCCCATCCATGAGAGCCTTCTGGTGGACCGGCCTGCTCGTCGCCTTCGTACCGGCGGCGCTCCGCGCCCAGTCGCTGGCGGAGCAGCTGCGGCAGGTCCCCGATGGTACCGTCCGGCTGAGCTTCGCGGCGAGGGAGGGTGTCTGCGGCAGCGGACCCAACAGCATCATGATCACCGACGACCACTACGACACGGAGTGGGAGGGGAGCTGCGAGCGTGGGCCGGTCCGCGTATCGATGCAGGTACGGGGGGGCCGTGTCGAGGAGTCGGATATCTACGTCGGTGGACGGTGGCGGTCAGGAACCGGTCGAGTCACCGACCTCGGCCTGGTCCCGGCCCGCGAGGCGGCCGATCTCCTGCTCGCGCTCGCCGTGGAGGCCGACGGTGACGACAGCGGCGAGCTGATCACCGCCGCAACTCTCGCGGACAGCGCCGTCGTCTGGCCCCAGCTCCTCCGGATCGCCCGGAACACCCGGCTCAACGAGGAAACCAGGCGGCAGTCGGTGTTCTGGCTGGGCCAGGCGGCCGGTGAGGCCGCAGCACGCGGGCTCGATTCGATCGCGCAGCAGGGCGACCAGAACGATCTCGAAGTCCGCAAGCACGCGGTGTTCGCGCTATCCCAGCGGCCCGCCGAGGAAGGCGTGCCGGCTCTGATCCGGATCGCGCGGACCAACCGCGAACCGGAGCTGCGCAAGACGGCCCTCTTCTGGCTGGGGCAAAGCGAGGATCCGCGCGCGATCTCGCTGTTCGAGGAGCTGCTCATGACGCCGTAGGTCCCCAATGACACTTGTCACCCTGAGCGTAGCGAAGGGGCCATGCTCGATATGGCCCCCTTCACTTCGTTCAGGGTGACAAAGGGCTGCCGATTACATTTCCGCCCATGCCGCCCCCCCGGCCATTCGCCGTCGCTCTCGCCCTGCTCGCAGCCTGCGGTGATTCGACACCCCCCGCCCCCGTCGTCCAGCTGACGCCGGGGGCCGACACCGTCTCCACCGGCTACGCCGAGATCGTGGACGGCGAGTGGCTCGGTGGAGAGCGCTGGGCCGTGGTGGCGCCGATGGATGTCACCGTCGGCATCCTGGACCTGGGCCGCCACGACGTGGCTCCGCTGGGCGGCGAGGGCCGCAAGGAAATTCGCAACCCTTCGAGCCTGTTCCTCTCGGCCGATACGCTGTACGTAGGCGATTGGGGCCTGCGTCGGGTGAGCCTCTGGACCCGGGACGGCAAGCTGGTCCGCGCCGTTCCGGCACCCGAGCCGCTCCGTGGCGCCCTGCCGCAGGCACGGGACGCCGCCGGACACTGGTACGCCGAGCTCAAGCCGGTGCCGGGAAGGGACGGCAGCGGCAACCGCGATTCGGCGGTGGTGGTCGCCGCGGGTCCGCAGTTCGAGCGTCTCGACTCGGTGGCCCGGCTGGCGCCGCTCGACCTCGCGGAGGTGATGGGCGACGGGGGTCGCCGCTTCGAGCAACGGGCGCTCAGCGGCGAGGATCGCTGGGGGGCGACGCCCGACGGCTGGGTGTGGGTCGCTCGGGTCTTCGAGAACCGGGTGGACTGGCGCTCTCCCGATGGCGAGTGGGAGGAGGGCGATCCGCTCCCGGACCGCGTGCTCGAAGTGACGCAGTACGACCGGGAGCTGTTCTACCGGAAGTTCCCTCCCGAGCTTCGCTCCACGGCCGAGCGGCTGCCGTTCGCGGCCGTGAAGCCGCCCTTCGAGGCCGCGATGACGTCGCCCGGGGGGACCGTCTGGCTGGAGAAGAGCCGCGCCCCGGCGGATTCGTCCCGCCGCTATCATGAAGTCGACCGCGGCGGCCACCTCGTCCGGGAGTTACGGGTCCCGGGCACCGGGCGTATCGTGGCCGTGGGCGCCGACGCCGTCCTGGTGGCGGAGCGGGTGCGGGACGGCACCCGCTTCATCGGCTATACCCTTCCCCGCGCGACCCCCAGCACCGCATCCGGAGACGCCTCATGAAGTCGTTCCTGCCGCTCTGCGCGCTCACCCTGCTTGGCCTCGTCGGCTGCTCCAGTGGCGAGCGGTCGGAAAGCGCGGGCGGCATCGCCTCGGACGAGGCCCAGATCTCCGACAGCGCGGGGCTGGCCCTGGACTCGAAGCTGCCGGCCAGTTTCGGCCAGATCAGCAACGTGGTCGAGCTGGACCGCGACCGGGTGGCGTTCGCCGACACTCGGGAAAAACTGTTCCTCGCCGGCAACTTCGGCAGTGGCACACTGGACACGCTGGGCCAGCAGGTGGATGCGATCAAGAAGGACGCCGGCCCGGCCCAGTACAAGTTCCCCGGTTGGGTGGCAAGGCTCGCCGGGGATACCGTGGCACTGGTGGACTTCGCCGCGCTCCGGACCACGCTGTGGAATCGCAAGGGCGAGCCCCTCCGCGTCCTTCCGCTCAATCCGGTCGCCGGCACTGCTCCGGTCCTGGTGTACGACACGGTCGGGCATGGCTACAAGATCGACTACCAGACCATGCTTCTCACCGAGCCCGGGGTCACCACCCGCCCGGACAGCGTGCCGGTCCTGCGGATCCACCTCGCCGACGGGAAGGTGGACACCGTCGCTCACCTGGCGGCGCCTCGGTTCGGGCGGGCCCGGTTCGGGGAGCAGGTACAGGAGGCCGCGACGGTCTTCGCACCCAACGATTTCTTCGGCGTGCGCGCGGACGGGAGCGCCTGGGTGGCTCGGGGCAAGGAGAACCGGCTTGACTGGCGCTCGGCCGAAGGGACCTGGAGCCTCGGCACCAGCCGCGAGTACCCGGCGCAGCCGGTCACCCAGGCGGACCGGGACCGCGTGCTCGCGCAGGTGCGGGAGCAGGGCAAGCAATACGGCATGCCCCAGGAGCTCGCGATCGAATATCCGTTCGCCGAAACGAAGCCGCCGTTCGACTTCGCGCTGGGGCGGCCGAATGGGGAGGTCTGGCTGCAGCGCCCGCGCGCGAGCGAGACCGCGGCACTGGTGTACGACGTGTACGACGCGAAAGGCGCCTGGCAGCGGCAGGTGACCTTCCCCTCGGGGGCCGCGCTGGCGGGGTTCGGAGAGAGCGGGGCGATCTACGCGTCGGTGAAGAACCAGGACGGGACGAAGTCGGTGGGACGGTATCGGTTGACCGGGAGTCCTTGATCCCCCTGTCAGCCTGAGCGAAGCGAAGGGGGCCATGCTCGGTATGGTCCCTTCACTGCTTTCAGGGTGACAGAGGCTAGTCCAGAATCGGCGGCTCCCCGCCCGGCGGTGTATTGGGTCCCTGCCGGTCGGTCCGCCGACGGTCGCGGCGCTGCCCCTCCTCGTACCAACGCCGCGTGATCTCGCCCGCGAGCTCTCGGTTGCCCAGGCCGAACGCGAGCCCCACGGCGAGCGCCACCGCGCCGAGGATCAGCGTGAAGGCCGCGGTCACGATCTCCTCGGCCACGCCCACCTGCTGCAGCGCCATGAACAGCGCGATGATGATGACCGCGCCCTTGGCGATCTTCGCCACTGTGGGCACGCCCGCGACCCCGCCTGCCGAGGCGAGGATCAGGCCCCGCACGAACTCCCCGACGATCATGCCGAGGATGATGATCACGATCGCGGCGATGAGCGTCGGGATGAAGGCGAGCATCATCCCGAACATCTGATTGATGCTCTCCAGTCCCAGCGCGGTGCTGGCGAGCAGGATGACCACCAGCATCACCAGCCAGAAGATCAGCTTGGCGAGCGCGCGCACCGGGTCCAGTCTGGAGCCCGTGCGACCCACGACCTCGTCCAGCCCCCCGGCCGCCGCCATCCGGTTGAAGTCCACCTTCTTGAGCGTGTCGTCCGCCCATCGCTGGACCTGGCGGGCCAGGAAGTAGCCGGTCAGCATGATGACGGCGGCGCCGACCAGCGCGGGCACCACGCTGCCGATCTGCTCCGCGCCGATGAGGAGACGCTCATAGAGTTCGTTCACGGCGACACCTCGATCACGAGTTTTCCGGTCTGCTCACCGCGCTGCATCCGTGCGTACGCCGCGGCGCCTTCAGCCAGGGGCACCACGCTGTCCACCACCGGCCAGAGCCGGCCTTCGTGCGCCAGGCGGACGATCTCCGCAAACTCGCGATGGCTGCCCATCGTGGATCCCAGCAGGCTCCACTGATGCCAGAACAGCCGGCGCAGGTCCAGGGACACGTGGGGACCCGTGGTGGCCCCGCAGACCACCAGCCGGCCGCCCCGGCGGAGCGCCCGCTGGGAGTTGGTCCAGGTGGCCTCACCGACGCAGTCCACCACCACGTCCGCGCCGCGGCCGTCCGTTTCCCGGCGCACCTCCGCGACCACGTCGGCGTTGCTGTGGTTCACCCCCAGCGTCGCACCGAGCCGCGCGGCCGTCTCGAGCTTGTGGTCGGCGCCGCTGGTCACGATGGCGCGCCCCCCGAGCAGCACCGCGACCTGAAGGGCCGCCATGCCCACGCCGCCGCCGACACCCCAGATCAGCACCGTCTCACCGGCCTGGAGCTTGGCACGGGTGGTGAGCATGTGCCAGACGGTGAGGGTCGCCAGGGGGAACGCCGCCGCCTCGGACCACGACATCCCCTCGGGCACCCGCCCCAGGTTCGCGGCCGGTACCACCACCAGCTCCGCGGCTGTGCCCGGCAGATGCTCCCCCAGGATGCCGAAGCGGGAGCAGAGCGACTCCTCGCCCGCCTCGCACGCGGGACAGTGCCCGCACGAGATCCCGGGATTGATGAGCACCCGGTCGCCGGGACGCCACCCGCGAACCGCCGGCCCCACCACCTCGACCTCTCCGGCACCGTCCGACCCGACGACGTGCGGGAACACCGGCTTGACGTTGGGCAGGCCGGCGGTCATCCACAGGTCGATCCGGTTCAG
>DATFGC010000281.1:0-4719 GCA_035249765.1 Gemmatimonadales bacterium
CTGAACCGCTCTTCGGATTCGTTTTCGACTTGAGTGCCCGCGGGCACGATCAGGGTCAGGCTGCCCAACAGCACGTGGAGGTCGATATCGAGCGCGTCGGAGCAGAACACCGCATCGCGCAGATCGATGGTCAGCTCGCCCAGGACGACCTTGAGCTCGAGCCGGAGCGGAACGGTCCAGGACCCGGCCCGCTTCGATGACCCCATCACCGTCCTGATCCGCAGGACCTCGGCGGGCTCGACCGGCATCAGGTCGTCATGATCCGCCACCGCGGTGTGATCTCGCGCCAGGGGAACGAGGCCGGTCGGCAGGGCAAACTCTTCGTCCGCCGGAAGGTCGGCGAGGATCGCATCGAGGGTGGCGCGGTTGGGGGCCTGGCGGATCAGCGCCAGGCGGGATTCGAACGCGTCGAAGGAGAGGCGATCCGCGCTGAGGGCGGCGGAAAGGGCGCGAATCGCTTCTTCGCGGAGCGGTTCCATCTCGTCCATGATCCAATACTACTAGCTTTGCGCCCCATGGGCAGCAATCGTCTGGGCGCGGCGCCCTCGGCCTATCTCCGCTCCGCGGCGGATCAGCCGGTCTGGTGGCATTCCTGGGGCGCCGAGCCGTTTGCGCTGGCCCGGGAAGCCGACCGGCCGGTGCTGCTGGACATCGGCGCGGTCTGGTGTCACTGGTGTCACGTCATGGACCAGGAGTCTTATGAGGATCCCGCGCTCGCCGATTTCCTGAACTCCCGGTTTATTTGCGTGAAGGTGGACCGGGACGAGCGGCCCGAGGTGGACACCCGCTATCAGCGCGCGGTGCAGGCGATTACCGGCCAGGGCGGCTGGCCGCTCACCGGATTCCTGACGCCGGAGGCCGAACTCTTCTTCGGGGGAACCTATTTCCCGCCGGAGCCCGCCCACGGCCGCCCTTCCTTTCGCCAGATTCTCGAGCGGGTGGATGAGGTCTGGAGGAGTGAGCGCTCCCGGGTGACCGAGCAGTCCCGGGTGCTACGGGACGCGCTCGCCGGGTACCTCGACGAGTCGGCGCCCGGGACGCTGAGCTCGCCCGCCATTGCCGACGCAGGCCATCGCATTCTCGCTACCGCGGACCGGGTCCACGGCGGGTTTGGCCGCCAGCCCAAGTTTCCCCATCCCGCCACGCTGACCTTCCTGCTGCACCGCTGGTGCGACGCGCCGGAACCCACCCTGCGCGCCGTGATCGAGCGCACCCTGGAGGGCATGGCGAACGGCGGCTTTCGGGATCTGCTGGGGGGAGGCTTCCACCGGTACAGCGTGGACCAGCGGTGGATCGTCCCCCACTTCGAGAAGATGGCCTCCGACAACGCCGAGCTGCTCACGGTGTTCGCGGCCGCCGGGGTGCTCTTTCAGCGGCGAGACTGGCTCGAAGCTGCGGCGGAGACGGTGCGCTGGATCCGGGAAGTCTTGGCGCTGCCGGAGGGCGGGTTCGGCGCCAGCCAGGACGCCGATCGCGGTCCGGGTGACGACGGCAGCTATTTCACCTGGAGCGCCGACGAGGTGCGGGCCGCGCTTCCAGAAGCTGATCAGGCCCTGGCCATCGCGCGGTACGGCATCGGGACCGACGGCCGGATGCCCCACGATCCCTCGAGGAATGTTCTCTTTCACTCGGCAACGCCCGAAGCCCTCGCCCGGCGTCTGGACCTCCCGGCGGAAGCGGTCGGCTCAACCCTCGGGGCAATCGCGGCCCGGCTCCGAGCGGTCCGCTTCACCCGGCCGGCTCCGTTCGTAGACCCCACTTCCTACGCCAACTGGAACGCAATGCTCGCCGATGCGCTTCTCAGAGCGGGACCCGCGCTCGGCGATGAGGCGGCGGTGACCCTCGCCCTCGAGGGGCTGGAGCGGGTCCGCACCGCGCAGGGTTCGGGCGACCGGGTTTCCCATCTTCCCGCGGGAGAGCCCGGACTGCTCGACGACCCGGTGCAGTGCGCCGCCGCCGCGATCACGGCGTTCGAGGTCACCGGCCGGCAGACCTGGCTGGAATGGGCCGAGGCACTCATGGAGCGGGTGTGGGCGGATCATTGGGACACGGCCGGCGGGGGTCTGCTCGACATCGCGCAGAACCGGCGCGGGGAAGGTCTGCTCACTGCGCCGGCCAAGCCGATTCAGGACAGCCCCAACGCGTCGCCCAACGGAGTGGCCGGTGTCAGCCTGGCCCGGCTGTTCGAGCACACCCGGGACCGGCGCTGGCGGGAACGCCATGAGGCGCTGGTAGGCGCCTTTGGAGGACTGGGCGACCAGCTCGGCCTGTTCGCGTCGGCGTTTCTCCTGGCCGCCGATTGGCTGGTGCACCCCGCGGTGCATCTGCTGATCACCGGTCCCTCGGACGATCCGGTGGCCGGGGAGCTTCACCGGCAGGCGCTGGGCGCCTTCCTGCCGCGGAAAGTGGTGATCCGGCTGGTGCCGGGCCAGGATCCGGCCCGGATGGCGCCGGCGCTGCGGGCGCTGGCGAGTGGCGGAGCCGAGGTGCGCGCCATCGCCTGTACCGGTGACCGCTGCCTGGCGCCGGCCAGCGATTCCACGGAATGGAGCGTGCGGCTGCGGTCGCTGGTTCCCGCGGTTGGCGCAGCCGACTAGACTTCCGCGGTGAGCCTTCAGCCTTCGGCCTTCAGCCTTCAGCCTTCAGCCCAACCCCAACCCCAACCCCAACCCCAACCCCCAACCCCATTCCCATGAAAACTGCAACCATCGAAACCAGCCGAGGCACCATCAAGGCTGAGCTGTTCGACAGCGAGGTTCCCGGCACGGTGGCGAACTTTGAAAAGCTGGCCAACGAGAAGTTCTACGACGGTACCCGGTTCCACCGGGTCATCGACGACTTCATGATCCAGGGGGGCGATCCGCTCTCCCGCAATCCCAGGGATCCCAAGGTTGGCACCGGCGGACCGGGATACAAAATCAAGTGTGAGACCCACCTCAACACCCACCGGCACGTGGCCGGGACACTGTCCATGGCGCATGCCGGCAAGGACACCGGGGGAAGCCAGTTCTTCATCTGTCATTCGCCCCAGCCGCACCTGGACCGGAAGCACACCGTGTTCGGGCAGGTGAACGAAGGGATGGACGTGGTCAACGCGATCCGCAAGGACGACGAAATCACCTCGATCCGGGTGTCCTGAGTGCAGACCGACTTTGCGGTGCTGGCCGATTACGCGCTGATCGACCAGCACGGCAAGCTCTCGGTCCTGGGCATTTTTCAGCACGTGTGGGTGGCGGCATTTCCGGCGATGCACCCGCGGACCCACCTGGTGCTGCGGGTGCGAGGACGCCGCAGCGACGCCGGCGATCATCCGATCCGGATCCGCTTCGTGGATGATCAGGGCACCGAGCTGATCGGGGGAGAGGGGATGGTGCACTTCGCCCCGCCGCCGCCGGGGGTGCTGGAGATTGAAGCGGGGGCGGTGCTGGTGTTCGACGTGCCGTTTCCCCGGCCGGGCAGCTACGCCTTCGAGATTTCGGTGGAGGGGGGCCCGCTGGTTCGGGTGCCGCTTTCGGCGTCGCAGGTGCCCCAGGAGGGGGTGCAGCATTGAATTGAAGCCATCAGCCATCAGCCTTCAGCCATCAGCCTTCAGCCTTCAGCCATCAGCCGTCAGCCGTCGTCTTCCAGACGCTTTGCGAGGCCCGCAAGCATTCTGCGGATTTCCTGAACCTCTCTCCGCATCGAGCTGAGACCTTCTGGTGCGGCGAAGCGGAGATCCTGCGCTAGGATGAGGTGGGACTCCAGTTCGCGGGACGAGCCCAAAGCAATCCTGACAAAACGGAGCAGCTCCCGATCACTGCCGCGGCCGGATCCTTCCGCCAGATTCGACATGATCGAAACCGCGGCGCGGCGACTCTGGGCGGTCAACCCGTATTGCTCCTTTGGCGGGAAACCATCGGTCATCTGATAGATCAGACCGGCGAACCTTCGCGCCCGCTGCCAAACTTTCAGATCCTTGAAATCTCCCATACCGAGATGTCGCCGCGTTCCCTCTCCTCATTAGTATCCATCGAACGCGAGGGGTGGCTTTTCCTTGCGGAGACAGACCCAGCGCCTACCTTCTGAAGGCTGAAGGCTGAAGGCTGAAGGCTGAAAGCTGAAGGCTGAAGGCTGAAGGCTGAAGGCTGAAGGCTGAAGGCTGAAGGCTCTAACCAGGAATCTCATGCACCGCGACGCCGCGCTCGCCCTCGTGCACCACCACACCCAGTCCGACGCCCTCCGCAAGCACATGTACGCGGTCGAGATCGCCATGCGGGCCATGGCGGAGCGCTACGGCGGCGATCCCGATGCCTGGGGGGTGGTGGGGCTGGTGCACGACTTCGATTACGAGCGCTTTCCTAACCCGGATCACGCCCCCGACCGGGGGCATCCGGCCGAGGGGGTGCGGATCCTGGCCGAGCGGGGCCTGTCCCCCGAGGGGCAGCAGGCCATCCTCGGGCATGCCGCCTACACCGGGACGCCCCGGACCACGCCGCTGGCGCAATCGCTCTTCGCGGTGGACGAGCTGTGCGGCTTCCTGGTGGCCTGCGCCCTGGTCCGCCCTTCCCGGAGCCTCGCGGATCTCGAGGTCTCCAGCGTGAAGAAGAAGCTCAAGGACAAGGCCTTTGCCCGCGGCGTGAGCCGGGAGGACGTGATGACCGGCGCCGCCGAGCTGGGCGTGCCGCTGGACGAGCTGATCGGCTTCGTCATCGCGGCGCTCCGGCCTCACGAGCGGACCCT
>DATFGC010000282.1:0-2327 GCA_035249765.1 Gemmatimonadales bacterium
TCGAACGCCATGGTCGCGGGCGCGATGTTGACGAAGCTGCCGGTGTCCTCCCGGAGCGCGGTCCGGCCGGTGGCGACCGCTTCCGAGAACCGCTCCATGGTGAAGATGCCCTGCATGTTCGGATCGACGTACCAGAGCACCAGCACCACCAGGGCGAGGACAGCGTAGTAGCCGAAGATCTGCTGAACGGGGTGGACGGAAAACCAGGACGGCGACGGCGCGCTCGAACGGCTTGCTTCCATCGAGGTCCTCACGGCTGGGAAGGGGATGCTGCCAACAAGATATAGGGGTTAGCGGTGAGCGGTAAGCGGTGAGCGGGAAAGCTTCCGTTCACTGCTCACCGCTCACCGCTCACCGCTCACCTAAAAGGGAAATCCAAATCCGGCCAGGACCCGGTTCCCTTCCTTGTCCTTGGTCGGCCGGGCCACTCCGACGTACGCCACGGTGCCCCGGTTCAGGAACGACATCCAGAGCCCCCCGCCGAAGGCGGTATGGATCTCGTCGGATTCCTCGCCATCCACCCACACCCGGCCGGCATCGTAGAACCCGAAGACCCCTTGCTGCCCCGGCACCACGAACTTGATCCGGGTGAGCGGAAGCCGCAGCTCGGCTGACCCGTACGCGGCGGCGTGGCCCGCAAACCGGTCGAAGTTGTATCCCCGGAGGGTCCGGAGCCCACCCAGCCGGGCGGTTTCGAAGAACGGGATCGAGTCGCCGAAGGTCTTGATGCCCCCGACCATCAGGTGGAGGGACGGCTGCCAGGAGCCCCGCGGCGCCAGGGCGATGCCCGCTTCCCCGGAGACCCGGCCGAAGGTCTCGTCCACGTCCCAGGCCTTGGGGTAGCCGCTCGCCTTGATCGACAGGTACAGGCCCTTGCTGGCGAACCCGGTGAAATCCCGGCCATCCACCCGGAGCTCGGCGGTCAGGCCCACCATGCCGAAATCGCCGGTCCCGTAAGGCCGGTCCTCGGCGATGAACCGCTCGCTGTTCGGCTCGGTGTTGAGCTTGGTCTGGGACCAGCGCACCTCCGGCCCGATTCTCCAGAGGTCGTTCCTGCCGAACCGGGTTCCGAACCGGAGTCCCACCCCGAACTCGTTCTGATTCAGCTTGTAGAACGTCTTGGATTCGCTCTGCACCGTCTCATTGCCGAGGCCGTACCAGCGCAGGGTCTCGATGCCGCTGGCGAGCAGGTCGATGTGGTAGAAGCCCTGCGAGTTCTCGAACTGGCGGGTGATCCCGCCGATGAAGCGGCCGGACTGCTTGGCGGTGGCATACTGGAACTGGTAGCTGAGCCGGGTCGAGTAAGGGACCCGGCGGAAGCCGTACCAGTCGTTGAAGCCGCCGTACTGGATCACCGCCCCCAGATCGGTGGCGAAGTACCCGGTCAGAAGCCGCATGGTCCGGGCCCCCCAGTCGCGGGGGGGCAGCTCGTTGGCCTTGGTGGTGTCCCGCTCCCACTTCCACTCCTTGGTGTTGATCCCTGCGCCCACTGCGGTGTTTTGCCCTTTGTCGTCGTAGAGCTTGACCCCGCCCCGTTCGGTAATGGTGTACTGGTCGTCGCCCCCGTCGCCGATCACCCGGACCACCGGGGAGCTGCTGCCGTCGCCCTCCACGGTCACCTTGTCGGGGCCGCCCTGGAGGTACAGCCGGACGCTGCCGGTTTCTCCGTTGTCGAAGGTGCGGCGGAAATACTCGGTGCCGCTGTGGGAAAGGCTCACCATGGTGCGGCCATTGTCCTGGCGGACCACCCGGGCCTCGTCGGCCTTGTCGGAGCCGTAAACGTCCACCACGCTGGCCAGGAACTCGTAGTACTCCTCCGCCATCTCGGTCAGCCGGTCGCGCCGGGCCCGCAGGGTCCGCTCGAAATCGGGTCCGTTGAGCGGACGAAACTCCGGAGGCATCGCGGCCACCGCGGCGGAAATCGCCGCATCGGTCAGCCGGCTCTTGAGCACCGCAGCGATCGAATCCCACACCGGGCGCTCCAGCCCGGACAGGAACCGCCGGTCGAGGTCGCGCCCGTTCCAGGTGGCGCCGACCATCTCGGCGTAATGGCGCTCGAACCGGATGATCTGAGGATTGACCCGGCGGGCTATCCCGGGGAGGAAGCCGTCGTAGATGACGAAGACCTGGTCCCGGTCCCGGGGAATCGGGAGCCAGCGCCGCTTGCCCCCGGAGTCCACTCTCGCCCAGCGCCACTGGTCCTGATGGCGGTCCCAGTCCCCCACGAACACGTCGGTCAGCCGGGCCAGCAGGAAGGCGCGCGCATCGACCGAGACGGCGGGATCCTCGTTGACCGCCTTGATCATGTCCGCGCTGGACTCGACCTT
>DATFGC010000283.1:0-6698 GCA_035249765.1 Gemmatimonadales bacterium
TCGAGCGCCACCGGAAGATCCAGATCGCCGGCATCGACCCCGAGCGCCGCGCAGGTGAGCGCGACCCGCTCGGCGTCGCCCGCGAGCTGAAACTCGGGCGGCGTGGGGCGCAGCGAGTCGAAATCGAGGGGCCGGTCGGAGAGAATGGTCACCTCACCCTTGGGCACCCGGCCGTGCACCCGTCCGGCCATCTGGAGGATCTCGTTCGCGCCCAGGTAGGTCCGGTGAAGCACGTTCCGGCCCCGGTCCACCTTGTTGCCGTAGCGAGCGTCGTAAATCACCACGGTGTCGAGGCCGGGGATGTTGAGCGCCGACTGGCCCGCGGCGGTCATGGCCAGGAGAAACGGCCGGTCCACCTGTCCTTCGAGGAAAGGCCGGATGACCCGGATCGGCTCGCCCCCGTGATAGAAGGCCGAGGACAGCCGGGACCAGCGCTCCCTCAGGTCGGCGGCGAGCCGCTCGACCTCGGCGCGAGTGGGCACGAACACCGCGACGCCGCGGCGCTCCTTGATGACATGGCGCAGGAACCGGTCGTCAAGGAATTCCTCGACGTCCTTGGCCACCACGGTGACCTTGGCGCGCAGCCGGGGATCGAAGGCGCTGGTTTCCAGCACCTCGGCGCTTCCCAGGTAGGCGGCGTAGAAGGAGGGGTCCACCGTAGCCGACAGCCAGATGAACCGGCACCCGGCCCGTTTCCCCAGGGCCAGGCACAACTCCAGCTCGGCCGAGGTCTGGTGGATCTCGTCGGCCACCAGGGTGTCATGGGAATCGATCAGATCGTCCTGGAACCAGCGCCGCGCGATGCCGGTGGTGACGATGACGACGTTCCAGGAGGGAGTTTCCGGGGTGGCTTCGCGCTCCCGGTTTACCACGCCGTACTTCAGAGTCTCGCCAAGGATCGCCAGGGCAATCGGGCGGATCGAGAGGGTCTTGCCGGTCCCGGTCCCCGCGACGATGCCGAAGGGTTTCCCGGCCGCGGCCCACTGCCACAACTCGTCGCCGTGCTTCTCCTGGAGGAGGGTGGGGACGTTGATTCCCAGCGCCAGTTCGATGGTTTCGCAGGCCGCGCGGGTCGGGGCGATGACGATGACCCGGCCCCTGGGATGCCGGGCGCTCCGGTAGGCTGCCGGGTCGAGCGGGAGGTGGTGGTCGCGGATCGGATGCATCGTCCGCGGAACTTAACGCCCCGCTACGGATTCATCCGTACTCTGACCCCGCCCAGGATGATGATCGAGCGGTTCTTGATGTCGTTGGCCTCGGCCGACTGGTCGAGCCGGGAGAGCCCGAGATCGTAGCGGATGGAGAAGGTGGCCCGGCCGATATCGGCCCCCAGTCCAAAAATGAGGCTGGAGTCGAAAGAGCGGAGCGCGTCGGTCTCCTCGTCGTTGTCGCAGTCTCCGGAGAGCTCGTTGCCCTCCTGGGCGAGCGTCAGCCGGCATCCCACCCGGTAAGCCACGCCGGGTCCCGCAAAGAGGAAGCCGGTTACTCCGCCAGGAGCGCCGACCGGAAACAACACTTTCACCAGCAGCGGGATCTGGAGATAGCTCAGCTTCGCGGTGGCGCTCAGTCCGCTCTCCTCCGACTTGATCCCCTTGTCCACCAGCAGGAGCTGGGGTTCCACGGCGAGCATGCCGCCGAACCCGAAGGTGGCGAACGCCCCCACGGCGGTGCCGACCACCAGCTTGCTGTTGCCGCCGATGTCTTCGCCCCCGGCCTTGGAAAAGGAAAGCCCGAGCAGGCCGCCGTAGGTAAATCGGCTGGACTGGGCGTGGAGCGGCGCGGTGCCGGCGGCGAAGAGCGCGACGGTACCAAGCAGGCGGACGAAGCGAGTCATCGGCGAACTCCGGAGTGAACGGGCGCGGCCAGTGGGAGCGGGTGGAACCTCGCCTGACGGATGATGGCCTGCAAGCCGGAAAACAGAAGACCCCGCTCGAGAGCGGGGCCTTCCGAACCCAGGCGGGGAGCCATGGGTCTTCTGGACTCGGCCGGGGAAAGTGAAGCCACAGGAGGCTTCGAGGTAGGACGGCCGGGTCCGGTTCCTGATCCGGGCTAGTTGCCGCCCCGGCGGCCGCCCCGGCGATCGTCGCGCCGGTCATCGCGCCGGTCATCGCGCCGGTCATCGCGTCGATCGTCCCGCCGGTCGTCCCGGTCATCCCACCGGTCATTGTACCGGCCGTCCCGGCGCCATTCGCGATCGTCGTACCGGTCGTAGAAATCGTCGTCATCGATCCGGTAGTAGCGGCCGCCGCGCTGGTAGAGCCGGACCCGATCCCAGCCGCGACGGTGGTGATCGTAGTACCGGTCGCCGCGCCGGTCGTAATAGACCACGATGACCCGGGCTTCCCGGCGGAACTTCTTGAACCAGCCATGATTGAACCCGCGATCCCTGACCCGGATCCATTCGACCCGGCCTACATGACGGGGACGGTAGCGGTAGTCGTACCGGTCCCGATCTCCGATGATGACCCGGCCGCTGACCGGCCCGCCACCAATGCGGATGTCCGCTTCCACGCGCTGCGCCGCTGCCGGGGTCGCCGTAAGCAGGGGCAAGAGAAAGGCGGAGCTGAGTACTAGGTTGCGTGCGCTCACGGTGTCCTCCCGGAATAGAGCGGTGTTGCGAGACTCTGCCAATGCGAGCGGTGTGCCATTTCCCATCCCCTTGCCTGGCAACGGGATACCGTATCACATCGGGCGCCACTGTCCCCACCGCCGGACAGCGCGGGCCGGGAGGCTGGACATCCCGCGGGCAGGGCCGGAGCTATATTCGGCGCGGCAACTCCTCATCCAGGCGGGTTCGGGAATGCACGGTTTCAAGGTGTCGGTCTGCAAGGACTATCTGGGGTTCTCCTCCGCCCATTTCATCACCCTGTCAGGGCACCAGTGCGAATCGCTTCACGGGCATAACTACCGGATCGGGGTGACGGTGGAGGGAGATGTGGACCCCGAGTGCGCCTTCGTCGTGGATTTCGGGGTGATCAAGCGGATGGTACGGCCCTACGTCCAGGCCATGGACCACAAGGTCCTGCTCCCGACCCGCAACCCCAAGCTCACGCTGGTGCAGGAAGGAGACCGGACCGTGGTCGAATACCAGGGTGCGGCCCGGTTCGTGTTCCCGGCCTCGAACGTGGCGCTGCTGCCGATCAGCAATACCACCGCGGAGATGATCGCGGAGTATCTGGCCCAGCAATTCAAGGGCGATCTGCGGAAGGAAGGCCTGACCCGGCTGGAGACGATCGAGGTGGAGGTCGAAGAAAGTTTCGGGCAGTCGGGGTTTTACAAACTGGCAATGGGCAGTGGGCAATAGGCAATAGGCAGGCAACGGGCAACAGGCAACAGGCAGCAGGCAACAGGGGGACACGATGGCGAAGGATCAGGCGCTTTCGGAGCCGGAGATCCGTGGCAGGCTGACCGGCATCTCCGGCTGGAGCTTCGAGGATGGGGCGCTCCGGCGCACCTACAAGACCGATGGCTGGCGAGGGTCGATGCTGGTCGCCAACGCCATCGCCTTCATCTGCGAGGCGGCCGACCACCATGCCGACCTCACGGTCACCTGGCCGGCGGTGCGGGTGGCGCTCTCCACCCACAGTGCCGGCGGGATCACCCCCAAGGATTTCGAAGTGGCGGAGCTGATCGAGAAGCAGCTGAGCTGGAAGCCGCCGGCCGGGAGCGCACTGGCCGGGCCGCCGAAACCATTTGTGAGTTAAGAGCCATCAGCCATCAGTTGCTGAAGGCTGAAGGCTGAAGGCTGATGGCTGATGGCTGAAGGCTAGTCGCCCAAGCTGATTCCGAGATTGCGCGCCGTCATGATGATGCCGCTGTCCAGCGGCACCAGCTTGGGCCTCCCGATCACGCTCTTGAGCGGGACCCGCCCGACGTTGGGCGGGGTGTAGACGATGCAGGAGCCGAAGTCGCCGTCCCCGATGGCACGGACCGCTCCCGAGCCGAAGCGGAGAGCCAGCAGCCGGTCGAAGGTGGTGGGAGATCCGCCGCGCTGCAGATGGCCGAGCACCAGGCTCCGGGTCTCCTTGCCGGTGCGCTCTTCGATCAGCCTGGCGACTTCTTCCCCGATTCCGCCCAGCCGCTCGGACTTCCCTTCCCGCGCCGTCTCCCGCAGCACGACGTGTCCCCCGCGGGGACAGGCTCCCTCGGCCGCTACCACGATGGAGAACCGCCGCCCCCGTCGCTCCCGCTCCATGATCTTGGCGCACACCTTTTCGATGTCGAAGGGGATCTCGGGAATGAGGATCACATCGGCGCTCCCCGAGAGCCCGCTGTGCAGCGCGATCCACCCGGCGTACCGCCCCATCAGCTCCACGACGAACACCCGGTCGTGGCTTTCGGCGGTGGTATGGACCTTGTCGAGGGCGTCGGTGGCGGTGGCGACCGCGCTGTCGAACCCGAAGGTGGACTCGGTCCCGGACACGTCGTTGTCGATCGTCTTAGGCACTCCCACCACGGGGATGCCGGCCTGAAACAGCTCGTAGGCTATTCCCAGGCTCCCGTCACCCCCGATCGCCACCAGGGCGTCGAGCCGGTGGGCGCGGAACGACTGTACCAGATCGGCGGAACGGTCCGCTTCGAAGATGGTACCGTCGTCGCGGGTGGTGGTCCAGCGGAACGGGTTCCCCCGGTTGGTGGTCCCCAGGATGGTGCCGCCCAGGTGGGTGATGCCGCGAACCGAGTCCGGGCCCAGGGGAATGAGACCGGGATCCGAACCGGAAGGGCGCAGCAGCCCCTCATAGCCCCGGCTGATACCGAACGATTCCCAGCCCCGCTGATGAGCCGAAAGGACCACCGCACGAATGACCGCATTGAGGCCCGGGGCATCCCCGCCGCCGGTCGAGAGGGCAATCCGCATCGGCTTCAGGGCGCTACCGCCCGAAGCGCGGTCACCACTTCATCCGGAGCCGCATGCCGTCCCACCCGCTTCTTGGAAAAGACCACCACACCATCGGCGCTCACGTCGAAGACCCCCCCGGAAGACTGGATGAGCTTCACCTCGGTGCCGGGGAAGGCCCGGCGAATCTCCGCCGCCAGACCGGCGGCGCGGGGCTCGTAGTTTCACACCACGCAATACTGAATCGTGACCTTCATGGGTCGCTCGCGGTCGGAGGGGAACGGAGTACTGGTCGAATCCTAGTCCCCCGTCCGGAGTTGGCAAAGGACCGGTTAGTTTGCTGTCATGATTGCACTCTCTCTGCTGGCCACCCTCACCTCCGCGGCTCCGGCTCCGGCCGGGCCGGTCCGGGGGATCTACGTCAACGCCTGGGCATTCGGCACCCGGAAATTCTACCAGCTGGTGAATCTGGCCGATTCCACCGAGCTGAACGCGTTCGTCATCGACATCAAGGACGACACCGGGTACCTGACCTATCGTTCTGCCGTACCCACCGCCGTTCAGATCGGCGCCAACCTGGAGCTGCGGGCGCCGGACGCGGCGGCCCGGGTGGCTCTGCTTCGGAGCAAGGGGATCAGGCCGATCGCCCGGATCGTGGTAGCCAAGGACCCGCTCCTGGCCGCCAAGAAACCGGCGTGGTCCATCCAGCGCGCCGACGGTACCCTCTGGACCGACCGCAAGGGTACGGCCTGGGTCGATGCCTTCAACGATTCGGTCTGGGTGTACGCGGCGGACCTGGCGGCGGAAGCGGTCCGGATGGGATTCACCGAAATTCAGTACGACTACGTCCGGTTTCCCGACGAATCGAAGCAGCGGATGGCCACCGCGGTGTATCCCTCCCGACGGGAAGCCGAGTCGTCACGGGCGGGAATTACCCGGAACCTCCAGCTGCTCGCCGCCCGCACCCGCGCGCTCGGGGTGCCCTTCACCATCGACGTCTTCGGCCTCACCACCACGGCCGAAGACGACATGGGCATCGGGCAATACTGGGAAGACCTGGTGAGCGCGGCCGACGTGGTGCTCCCGATGGTATACCCCAGCCACTACGGGCCCGGGGTGTACGGCGTCGCCAGACCCAACGCCGAGCCCTATACGATGGTCAAGCGGGCCCTGCTGGACGGCATGCGCAGGGCCAAGGCCCTCGAGCCCAGGAAAACCGCCGAGATACGCCCCTATCTGCAGGCGTTTACTCTGGGTCCTCCCAAGTACACGGCGCTCCATGTGCGGGAGCAGATCCGGGCGACCTACGACAGCGGGCTCGAGGGCTGGGTGCTCTGGAATCCGCGGTCGGTGTACTCCAGGGGCTATTTCAAGGCCGACAGTCTTCCCGTGGACGCGGCCGCCTCATCCAGGCCGTGAGATTGCTTCGAGCGCTCCGCCCTCTCGCAATGACTGCGGCGGTGCCCTGCGCTCTCGCAATGACCTCGCCGGCATTGCCCGCGCAGCGCCGGCCGGCTCAGCCGCCGGGTACCGCTCCCGGGGCGTGGCCATCCGCCGGCCGGGATGATGCGCTGACCCGGTTCAGTCCTCTGAATCAGATCACCCTCGAAAACGTGGGTTCGCTCCGCCCGGTGTGGAGCTTCTCGACCGGGGTGCTGGGCGCCCACGAGGGGAATCCGCTGGTAGTGGGCTCGATGCTGTACCTCGAGACGCCCCACCCCAACACGGTCTATGCGCTGGATCTGGCCCAGCCCGGCGCTCCGATCGCCTGGAAGTATGTCGCGCCGGGGGCAGTCCGGGCGGGACAGCTCCCCACCGGTTGCTGTGATGCCGGCAATCGGGGGCTGGCGTGGCATCCGAG
>DATFGC010000284.1:0-7655 GCA_035249765.1 Gemmatimonadales bacterium
AGCGACATGCGCGCCCTCGAGGAACCCGATGCCCCGGTGAATGCGAACACCACTCCCGCATGGGGCCCATCCAGCGCCCGATAGACGCCCGACGCTTGCTCGACGACCCGGATCGTCCCCCCGCCGGGAAGGGTCACGTCCAGCGAGCCGTCGCTGGCGGCGCGGACCCGGGTATCCGCTCCAAGCAACGCCGCCTTCTCGATGGTCGTGGAGGACAGCAGCACCGGCCGGTAGACCCCGGCGCGCTCCCGAGCCCGCACCACCTTTCCGGCGCGGTCGCCGGTGCCGGAGCCCGTGGAATCGCCCTGAACGTACCGCGCGACAAAACTGCGCACGTAAGCGGCCCGGAGCGGCTGGAACGGTCCGCCCTGGCGCATGGAATGAACCAGAAAGATTCCGAGATCGCGGTCCGGCAGCAGGTACAGCAACGAGAAATGGATCCGCGCACCGGTGTGAAAGAGCCCGCGCTGCCCGCCCAGGTCGGACTCGAAGAACCCGAGCCCCGCACCGGGGGCCTGGGGATGGGCAGTCCACCGGGTCGTCTGCATCGCCCGCGCGGATTCCTCGGACAGAATGCGCGCCCCTTCAAGAATCCCCCCATTGAGGTGCGCCCTCATGAAGCGTGCGACGTCCGAGACCGTGCTGACCATGGAGCCCACCGGGTACAGGATGAGCGCATTCGGCACCGGCCCCGACCCTGCGGTCGCCACCCGTGCCGAGAGGTC
Source organism: Gemmatimonadales bacterium (assembly GCA_035249765.1). Classification (GTDB taxonomy): domain Bacteria; phylum Gemmatimonadota; class Gemmatimonadetes; order Gemmatimonadales; family GWC2-71-9; genus JABFSM01. The sequence continues at coordinate 726 of DATFGC010000284.1, forward strand.
CGGCGGGGGCGGCTGCCGGAACGATGAATGGTCCATGCGGAGCGGCCTGAAGATGTGACGCTCGGCGTAGGCGTCGAAGCGCTCGCCGGACACCCGTTCCACAATGAGGGCTGCGAGCGCCATCCCCTCGTTCGAGTACCGGATCTCCCTTCCCGGCTCCCGGCCCAGCCGCGGCTTGAACCGGGCGAAGTACGTCGCGAGGGGAACCACCTGTTCTGGCCCTGGCACGGTGCCGCGCATGAACGGCGCATCGATCCCGCTGGTGTGGGTGAGCAGATGGCGAATCGTCACCGGCCCCGCCTTGCCTTCGAGTCGAGCCGCCGGCAGGTGCCGATCCACGCGGTCCTCCAGGCGGAGCTTGCCCGCGTCAACCAGCTGCATGACGGCCGTGGCGACAAAGAGCTTCGACACGGACGCGATGTTGAACAGGGTGCCGGTGGGATCGACCGCCGCTCGTCCTTCGAGGCTTTCGAAGCCGTAGCCCTTCTCGAAAACAACGCCCCGCCCCGTGGTGACCACCACCGCCAGGCTCGGCGCAGCGGACTGGCGCAGGTACTCCGCGACCACGGAATCGGTGAACCGCTCGACATCCAAGCGCTCCGGCGCTGCGGAGGGCTGCTGGGCAGGACCGGGCGACCAACCCAGCACGATCGGACCCAGAAATACCACCGGTGACATTCGCATTACCCGCCACCGCTGCCCCTGGTCTCACGGTGTCGAGTCCACGCATTCGCCAGCCCCGCGCCCAGGATCGTCAGGGCGACGGCGGGAATCAGGGGGATCCAGACGTCGCCCCGATCATGGGTATAGGGATTGGGCGCCCGGTCGAGCAGCGCCACGGCGGCGATGCCAAGCCCGATGATGGCTCCCGAAAGCCCCGCACTTGCCGGGCGAGCCATCCCCATCGCGAGGCAACTGACCACGACGGTGACTCGAAGCGGCCATCGGGTGGGGACCGAAATGTCCATGACGCCGATGGCCGCGCCGATCAGCATGGCCCCTCCGAGAACAGCCGGCCGCGAGAACCAGCCGGCGAGCACCCGTTCCACGGCGATGCGGATCAACCCCATGCCGCCGGACAATGCCATCGCGAGCCGTTCCGAGGGTGTTTCCGCCGCGTAGATCTCGGCGCACAGCGCCTCGGCCCAGCGGCGCTGCCCGGCCGGAAGGACCGCGCCAAGCACAGCAATGATCCGGGCCAGTCCGCGGGGCGTCATCCGTGCGCCCCCTTCAGCGTGCCGCGCGCAGCCCGCGCGATCATCTCCCTGGCCCCGGCATGTCCCGCTGGGGTCAAACGGTAGTTTTGCCTGCGCGGTCGCCCCACCGGCGTCGATTCATCCCATGCGGTCTCCAGCCAGCCGAACGCGGCGAGGCGGGCCAGAATCGGGTAAAGGGTCCCGGCCTGCATTCCGATGCTCCTCATGAGATCGTAGCCGTAGCGCCACCGGGAAGGCCTGCGAATCAGTTCGGCGAGGACCGCCGCGGTCTGCGGGGAAAACCTGGGGGTGCCGGGCATGAATAAGTCTATATATTATGACTTAGATCCGCAAGCGAACTCTGGAGAGGTTTTCATGCAACCCCTTGCGGTCTCGAGCGACCCCTCCCGGAGACTCTCGACGCAGGTCGTGAAAATCGCTATCGTAGGGGCGTCTGGTGGTCCCTGCCATGGAAAACAACGAATTGCGGTTCACCTATCGCGGCCGCGGGGTAGGCGCCTCTGTCGCACCCCGCCGGGCCACCCGTCCGGGCCGGCCCCCCTGGGTCGTCACGGTGGACGGCCTGGGCACCCACTTCGGCCCCCCCTGCCGGGAGGGCGAGCCCGAGCCGATCACCATCGACCGCATCGCCACCTGGCTCGATCAGCGCTTCCACGACCTCAAGTAGCCGCTAGCGTCGCTCCGCGATCCGCTCCAGAAACCGCCGCAGTGTCCACACATCCTGGACCCGGAACCGGGCCAGACTGGGCCGCTCCCCCACCACGATCGTGATCGCGGTCTCGTGGAGCGCCATGAAGAGATCCTCATCGGTGCGGTCGTTGCCCGCCGCGACCAGGATCTTCCCCGGCGCTTGGGCCGAGAGCGGGCCGGAAACAATGCCCTTGTGCACTCCGTGGGGCCGGATCTCCAGCACCTTGTCCCCCCAGAGCAGCTCCAGCGGCAGGTTCCCCAGCAGCTGGCCCAGGTGGAGCCCCAGCTCGTTGGCCTGGCGCGCCCCGATCTCCGGATCGGCCCCGCGCCAGTGCCAGGCCAGCCCCGCCTCCTTGAGCTCGATCACCGCTCCGGGGGTGCGCCGGGCGAAGTCGGCCAGCACCGGCCGCACCGCCTCCTGCCAGACCGGAGGCGGGACCTCCCGCCGGGACCAGGCCGATGCCCTGGGCGCCCGTGACAGCGCCCCATGCTCCGCGTGCAGATGCAGCGGAATTCCGCTCAGCCAGCGGTCCAGAAAGCCAGCCGTACGCCCGCTCAGGATGTGGACCTCGGTGTTCTTCCGTGCGGCCAGCCGCTGGAGCAGGTCGATCAGCGCCTCGTCCGGCAAGGCCATTTCGGGCGACGGCGCGTGGGGCACCAGGGTGCCGTCGTAGTCGAGCAGCAGCACCAGCCGCTTCGCCGAGATGATCCGGGGCAGCTCGCCCAGCAGCGCGGCCTCGGCGGCGATCGGGGTGGGCACCCCCCGGGCCGTGGGCTGGTCGGCTAAGGTCTGGAGAAACCGCTCCACCCAGCGATGCACGTCGTGGCCGAGGACCCGGTTGCGCAGCGCCCGGAGCCGGCGCTGCTGCTCTTCCGGCGCCATGACGAGCGCCCGGTAGTAGCTCCGGGCCATCTCCTCGATCTCGTAGGGGTTGGTGGTCACCGCTTCGACCAGCTCGTCCGCGGCGCCGGCGAACTCGCTCAGCACCAGCACCCCCCGCTCGTCGCTCCGCGCCGCGACGTATTCCTTGGCGACCAGGTTCATGCCGTCCCGGAGCGGCGTCACCAGCATCACGTCGGCCGCCCGGTAGAGGGCCAGCACCGAGCGCTCCGGAAGGCTCCGGTACATGTAGTGCACCGGGGTCCACGCCGGTGTGCCGTAGGTCCCGTTGATCTGGCCCACCAGTGCGTTGACCTCCAGCCGGAAATCGCTGTAGGCCCGGACCGAAATCCTCGAGGGCACCGAGAGGTGGACCAGCTTGACCCGTCCCCTGAGCTCGGGGTGCTCCTGGAGCAGGGACTCATAGGCCAGCAGCCGGCGGGCCACCCCTTTGGTGTAATCGAGCCGGTCGATGGCGAGGAGGAGAAACTCCGACCCCGAGCGCACCGACTCCGCTTCCGCCAGCACCTCGGGCTCGGCCGCGATCTCGGCGATGCGGGCGGCATCGACCCCCATGGGGAAGACGCCCAGCCGGACGAAGCGGTCGTCCACCACCACCCGGTCCACCTGGGTCCAGAGCCCGAGGAGCTGGAGCAGCGCGGAGGAGAAGTGCCGCAGATAGGACGTGGTGTGGAAGCCGATCAGGTCCGCGCCCATCAGGCCGCGCAGCAGCGCGGTGCGATGGGGCAGCATCCGGAAGACATCGGCGGCGGGAAAGGGAATATGGAGGAAGAATCCGATCTGCGCCGCGGGCAGCCGGGCCCGGATCAGCTGAGGCACCAGCATGAGCTGGTAGTCGTGCACCCAGATCAGGTCCCCGGGGCGGTAGCGCTCGACCACCGCGTCCGCGAATCGCTGGTTCACTTCCTGGTAGACCGGCCAGTCCATGCTGCGGTGGGGCACCCGGCCGGAGAGGTAATGGAAGATCGGCCAGATGAATCCGTTGGCGAACCCGTCGTAATAGCGGGCGACATCCGCCGTGCTGAGAAACACCGGCGCCAGCCGCTCGGCCGCCAGTCGCCGGGTCAGCGCCTCCAGTTGCTCGGGACCGAGCTCCTCCACCGGACCGGGCCATCCGATCCACCAGCCCTGGCGGCGCTGGTGGGCGTGGCGGAGACCGGTGGCGAGCCCGCCGGTGCTGGGCTCTTCCTCCAGCTTCCCCTCGGACACCGTGAAGGTGAGGGGCAGCCGGTTGGAGACGATCAGCACGCGGCGCATCGTCAGGTCCAGGCCCGGACCCGGCCGTCCCGCGCTTCCAGGAGCTCGCCGATCGTCATGGCGGCATGGATCAGGCCCACGTGGGTGTAGGCCTGGGGGAAGTTTCCCAGCAGGGCGCCGGTCTCCGGGTCGATGTCTTCGGAAAACAGCCCCACCGGATTGGCGTAGTCGAGCAGGCGATGGAACAGCGCGACGGCCTCATCCAGCCGGCCCATCAGGGCCAGCGCTTCGGCGTGCCAGAAGGAGCAGATCGAGAACGTGCTGGTGGTCTCCCCGAAATCGTCGAGGCTCCGGTAGCGGCGCATCAGGCCCTTCAAGCCCAGGATCCGTTCGTACGCATCCACGGTCGACACGAACCGCGGATCCCGGGCATCGAGCAGGCCCAGGGTGGGCAGCAGCAGGTTGCTCGCGTCGGGATGCTCACCGTCCAGCACCTGGGTAAAGTAGCCGTGCCCGGAGCTGTAGCCGCGGGAGAGCACCACTTCCCGCTCCGCCTCCGCCAGCCGGCTCCACCGCTTCGCTTCCTCGGGAAAGCCGAGGTACTCGGCCAGGATTGCGCCCCGGTGCAGGGCCACCCAGCACATGGCCCGGGAGAAGGTATGGTGCACCAGCCGGGTCCGGAATTCCCAGATGCCGGTGTCCGGCTCGGGGGCGAGCTCGATGGCCTGCTCCACCAGCCGGCGGACCATGGGGAAGTACGACGGGGGATCGTCGTGCACGATCCGCGGATCCATCAGCAGCGACTCGAAGCAGAGCACGATTTCTCCGAAGAGATCGTTCTGGAGCTGTTGACTGGCGGCATTGCCCACCCGGACAAAGCCGTTCCCGCCGAAGCCCGCGAGGTACGGCAGGGGGATCTCCTCCAGATCACGCTCCCCGCCGATCCCGTACACCGGCTGGAGCTGGCCGGCCTCCACCACGTCGCGCACGAAACGGAGCAGCTGCAGGCCCTCGTTCACGTGGCTGAGCCGCCGCAGGGCTTCCACGATGAACGCGGCGTCGCGCAGCCAGCAGAACCGGTAGTCCCAGGTGCGCTGGGTTCCCATCGCTTCGGGAATGCTGGTGGTAGCGGCGGCGATGATCGCGCCGGTGTCGTGATACGCGTGCAGCTTGAGGCAGAGCGCCGAGCGGAGCACCGCGGCGGCGGCAAAGGTGGGCAGGGCGCAGGTCCGGGCCCACTGGCGCCAGCCCGCCACGGTGACGTCGAGGGCGTATTCCACCGTGGCAAGGGTGCTCCGGGATTCCCGCTTCCCATAGTGGAGGGCGATGTACACCGTCTCGCCCAGAATGAAATCCCGGCCCGACTCCAGATACGGCAGCGGCAGGTTGGTGGCGACGTCCAGCCGGAGGCCGGGACTGTGCAGCTCCCATCCATCGGTGGTGGGATGCCAGGTCACCGTGTCCCGGGCGTAATTGGGCCGCGGGTCGAGATCCACCCGGAGCCGGGGCCGCCCGGTCAGCGGCCGGATAATCCGCACCACCTCGATCGGCACCGACACGCCGAGCCCTTCGGGAATCCGGGGGGCGAAGTCCACGACTTCCCAGGAGGCCCCGTCCCGCTCGAACCGGATGGCGGCGACGTTGGTGTTGGCGAGGTAGCGGAGATCGCCGGGGATCTCCTCGCCCTGGTAGAGCACCCGGAATACCCCGCCCCGCTCGGCGTCCAGCAGCCGGGCGAACACCGAGGGGGAATCGAACCGGGGCAGGCAAAGCCATTCCATCGCGCTGGTGGGCGAGACCAGCGCGAGCACCCGGCCATTCCCGATGGCGGCGTGGTCCAGCGGCGGGATGGGAGGGACCGTCCCGTTCACAATTTCCGCAGGGCCGAGGACTCCCGGAGAATGGTGCGCATCCGGAGCGCGGCGGTCTCGATGGCCTTGAGCGAGGTCACCGCGTCGGGCGACAGGTGCGCGGCGTCGAGCAGCAGCAACTGGGCCTCGGTCAGCACCGCGGAGAGCGGGTTGGCCAGGTCATGGACCAGGCGGCTGAGCGCGGCGGCTTCGAGATGCTGCCGGTCCTCGCCGGTCATGACACGAAGGGAATCGGCACGAAGGTCACCACGAAGATCGCCACCGAGAGGAGGCCGACCAGCCGGCGGCTGGGCGGCACCGGCCGCGCGGGTACCAGCACCGAGGGGTGGCTCCAGCGTCCTCCGCCGATCAGAAAGGTCAGGGCGACCCAGAGGTACCAGCTGGGGGAGTACTGGGCGAGGACCAGAAGCCCGAGCACCCCGGCCCCGGCCACCAGGCGCTGGTGTCGCCCCAGGATGCCGTAGAGAATGTGGCCCCCGTCCAGCTGGCTGAGCGGCAGCAGATTGAGACCGGTGATGAACGCGCCGACCCAGCCGGCGAATCCCGGCAGGCTCAGATGAAGCACCGGGGCCCCGGGATGGGCCCACTCCCGGATCCATCCGGTGAGCAGGGAATCGCCCAGTCCGATCGGCTGGCCGGCGAACGCGACCCAGGTGGCGGCGTCGCCCACCGGTCCGCGGGCGCCCGGCTCGGAAATCTGGTACCCCCAGAAAAGCACCCCGACCGCCACCACGAACCCGGCGATCGGGCCCGCGGCGCCGACGTCGAGCAGCTGGCGCCGGTCCAGCACCGGGCTCTTGAGCCGGATGAACGCCCCCAGGCTTCCGATGGGCGAGAGGGTCGGCGGAATGGGCAGGAAGTAGGGCGGAGTGGTATCGATCTCGTACCGGCGGGCCGCGAAGTAGTGGCCCAGCTCGTGGATCAGCAGAATGGCCACCAGGGGCACCGCGAAGGTCCAGCCATCCAGGAGCTGGCGCCACTCGCCCCCCACCACCCCGGCGAAGAACTCTCCCGCGGACACCAGTGCGCCGGACAGCCCCGGCGGCACATAGGG
>DATFGC010000285.1:0-2822 GCA_035249765.1 Gemmatimonadales bacterium
GTCGAGGTGCGGGACGAGGTCGCCCGACGGCTGGCCCCGAAATCTCACACCGCCTGAGTGACCCAGGTTCGGCCGAACCCGTCCCGCACCTCGACCTTTACCGCCCGCGCCCCGGGTGAGATCGGCGCGTAGAAGAGGTGAGCGGTGGGAACCGGCTCGACCCACCCGCGGCGCGCCGGCAGTTCGGGACCGGTCATGGTTCGCACCGCGAGGGGATCGAGACCGTTCCGCCGCGCCATGGCGCCACGCCGGTCCCCATCCTCGTACCAGACCACCTGCCAGGAAGGGTCCCAGTCCCAGACGTTGGCGACCAGCTCCTGCGGCGCCGCGGGATCGCTGCCGACCGGATATACCCTGGCCATGGCCTCGGCCGGAGCTCCCGTCGCCTTGTACCGCCAGCGCAATTCCTCTCCCCGCGCCTCGAAGACACCATAGCCGTTGGGCGAGCCGTCGTAACACAGGTCTCCGGTCCACCAGCCGCCGCATACGGCGCCCAGCGTGTGCTCCACGACCTTATGGTGCACCCGGTGCTCGCACTCATGGGTGTGTCCGGAAATCAGGTGGCTTCGATAGGGTGCCAGCAGGTCGAGGAGCGCGTCCCGGTTGGTCACCGTATTCGACGGCTCGGGACGAGGCCGCCCGTGGCGCTCGAACAGCGAGCTCCGAAGCGGAATATGCAGGAAGACCACAACCGTACTGCCCCTCTCCACCCGGGCCAGATCGGCCTCCAGCCAGTGCAGCTGGTCCCCGGTGACATACCCCAGGTAGCCGCCCTGGTAATAGAACACGTCGTTCAGCACGACATAGTGGATCCGGCCCCGGTTGAACGAGTAGTGGGTGGGACCGAAATGGCGGGAGAACGTCGCTGTGGCGGCTTCGTTGGTGGCGGCCTTCAGATCGAGATCGTGGTTGCCGACCACCTGGAAGAAGGGGATCCCCATGGCCGTCACCGCCCGCACATACTCCGGGTAGAGTTCCAGCCGGTCGTACATGATGTCCCCGTCGGACACCCCGAAGATGGGGGTGTCCCCCAGACCCCGCACGGTCGCCTGCACGTCGGGCACCGTCTCCCGGTGAAAGCGGGTCATCTCGTGCTGATCCTGGGTCTGCGGATCGGCCAGCACGATACAGGCGTGGGCCTCGTCCCCCTGTTCCATCGGGGAGAGGGTGAAGCGTGCGCTGGCCTCTCCGGACCGGGAGGGCTGAATGGGCTGGTAGAGGCGGGTGACGCCGGTGGCATCGGCGGGGAGGACATACCCCGAGGGCGGGGAGAGCGACAGAAACCGCCGTCCGCCCTCGCTGATCAGCTGGAACCCTCCATCTGCGTCGGTCGGGACGACGATCCGGCCGTCGCTGACCGCGGCGCCCGCGATGCCCCGTCCCAGGGCGGTCACCCGGCCACGGATCCGCACCGGAGCCGGGACCGGCTCCGGTGGGGAGAGGGGGAACCCCGGAAAGCCAGGGAGCCCGCGGCCCGGAAATCCGAGTGCCGCGCCGAGCGATGCGGTCCCGGCGAGAAACTCCCGCCGTGACCACCGGCGCGGCGGCATCAGTTCACCGTCACCTGCTTGATCATCCCGTGGGCGAGGTGCGGCTTCTGGTCCTTGGCGTCGGGCACGAAGCAGATCATCCCGTATTCGCCCGGCGTCAGATCGACCGTGGTCGTGTTGGCCATGCCGGCCGTCATCGGAGAGGCGCCGTTGATCAGGGACCCCGGCGGCGGACCCTGCGGCTTTTCCAGCCATGCCGCCATGTCCTGCACCGTCTTGCCCGGCTCGAGCTTGACCAACACCAGCTCGTGCATCTGGGGTCCGGCGTCTTCCACCCGGATGGTGTGGCGGCCCGCGGTCAGCGGGGCGGACAGCTCGAAGGCATAGTCGGTCAGCTTGATGGTGACATCCGCCACCGGCATCGCGGCCGTGCTGGCGCCCTGGGTCACCGTCAGCTCCCTCGCCATCCCCATGGCGATGTGGGGCCGGCCGTCGGCCGCGGGAATGAAGCAGACCAGCGTATAGGTACCCGGGGCCAGGTCCACGGTGGCTTCAGCCGTGCCACCCGGCGGCGCGGCGTTCGGTCCACCCAGCACCACCAGATCCGCCGGAGGTGGCCCGGACATGTCGGCCTGCTGGAGCTGGGCCAGGGGCATCTTGATGATCACCACATGATGCGGCTCTTTGCCCTCGTTCATCAGGTGAAAGGTCGTCACCCCCGACGGCAGGGTATCCGGGGCCTGAAACGCATAGTCGGTGGCGGTCACGTGGACCATCGCCGGCGCGGCGGGTGCCTCGGCTGCCTGCTCGGCGGGCGGCTCGGTCTTGGCGCAGCCGGCGACCAGAAGCACGGGAAGGGCGAATCGGGCCAGCGTACGCATGTGCATCCGCAGCTATCCTGGTTGGGGTTGGGCTGCGAAAATGCCATGGAAGGACGTTCCGCGCCAGATCCCGCTTTTCCGCGACCCCGCCCCGGGATAGGATTCCGGCGATGATCGCTCGATATGGGTTGCTCATCTTTGCGCTGGCGCTGGTGGGAGCCTGCTCCGGCGGGTCCTCGCCCAAGGGAATCCTGCAGTCGGTGCGCGCCGCATTCAGCCCCCAGGCGCCGGCACCCGATACCATTCCCGAGATGCTCGACTACGCCCCCGACCTCCAGGTCAACGTGGCCGACATGGCCCGGTTGCCCGAGGGCGTGCTCTGGCGCGAGCTGAGCCCCGGCGACAGCGCCCTGGGCGTGGCCGTCAGCGGGGACTCCGTGGAGCTCAGCTACCTCGGATGGCTCCCCTCCGGCCTCCTGGTGGACAGCGGATTCGCGGCGGTCCGCGTCGG
>DATFGC010000286.1:0-8441 GCA_035249765.1 Gemmatimonadales bacterium
GATCCGGGCAATGCCGCGCTCCGGGCTGGTCTATCACTGCGTGGACCGGTGGAGCGCCTTTCAGGAATACGACGCCGGGCACATGTCCGCCTGCGAGGCGGAAATCTGTCGCGAGGCGGATCTGGTCCTGGCGTCCGCCGAGGATCTGGCCGAGCGCTGCCGCCGCTACCGGCCCGATGTGCATTATGTCCCCCATGGGGTAGAGCACGCCCATTTTGCCGTCGCGCTCGAGCCAGGGAAGCTCCCGCCCGACCTCGCCTCTATCCCGGAGCCGCGGATCGGGTTCTTCGGGCTGATCCACGAGTGGGTCGACCTCGAGCTGATCGGGGCCCTGGCGGAGCGGACCGGGTATTCGTTCGTGCTGATCGGGGATTCCAATCAGGATCTGACGTCACTCCTCTCCCGCCCCAACGTTTTTCACCTGGGTCGGAAGCCCTACGCCACCCTGCCCGATTATTGCCGGGGCTTTGCCGCCGCTATCGTGCCGTTCCGGCTTTCGGATCTGACCCTCTCAGTGAACCCCATCAAGCTCAGGGAGTATGCCGCGGCCGGGCTGCCGGTGGTCGCCTCGGACCTCCCGGAAATCCGGCGCTGCGGCGGCATCGCCCGCTGCGCGCGGGGTGTGGAGCAATGGGAGGAAGCGCTCGTGCTGGCGGTCGCCGAGGGAAACAGCGCGGCATCGCGGAGGGCGCAGTCGGATCGGGTGCGTTCCGAGGACTGGGGGGCGGTGGCCGAGCGAGTGGGCGCCCTGGTCAGCGAGGCGGTTGCCGTGGCGCGCCCTCGATAGGATCGCTCCAGACATCCCACCGTCCCCGCAGTCCGTTCCAGGTCGCCGTGACCACGGCTCGCTGCATCGCGATGCCCCACGCCAGCGCATGACGCACTCGGACACCGGGCCTCCCCGGCCACAGCAGTGCGGCGAGCAGGGCGCTCCCCGCGGCGATCAGCAGGCCCCAGCCCGCCCAGGGTGCCAGCGCGAAGGCGACGCCCAGTCCGGCCGCCGCCACTCCGGCCAGGGCGAACGGGGTGGCGAGTCGCAGGAGCTTGTGGCAGACAAACTGGATCCAGACCGGATTGCGCCAGGGAAGCAGCAGGATCGGCATCCAGGCGACGATCTGAAGATTGCCGGTGAGCGTCCGCACCTTGCGAACGAATTCCTGATCGTGGGTGGTGGTTCGGGTGTCTTCCGCAATCGCGCCGGGCTCGAACCCCACCCGGTGTCCGGCGAGAATCAGGCGGAGGGGAATCCAGAGGTCATCCAGAATCAACCCCCCCGGCAGGGGCGACCAGAGCGAGCGACGGATGGCGTAGATCGAACCTGAGACGCCGATACTGGAATGGATCCGGGCCTCGGCGGCACGGAGGCGCCGTTCCATCCTCCAATAGCGGGCCAGCGGGGATCGGGGGTCCCGCTCATTTCCGATGCGGAGGGCTCCCGACACGGCGGCAAAGTCCGGACTGCCCAGGGCGGCAAGCAGGCGCGGGATGGCCTCGGGCTCGAACCGCTGGTGGCTGTCGGCCAGCACCAGCAGGTCAGCGGTCGCGGCCCTCACGCCGGCGTTCAGTGCCGAGGCCTTGCCGCCCGGGGAATCCCCCGGGACGACCGCGATTCGACGGGGAGCGGGCGAGAGATCTTCGAACCGGTAGTCCGAGGGATCGCCGTCCACGGCCACGATCAGCTCGAGCCGGTCCGCGGGCCACGCGCCGGAGAGCAGATCGAGCAGTCGGGCGCGCACCACCGGTACCGGTTCCCGGGTCGCGATCAGCACCGAAATCAGCGTGGGCGGGTCGGGGGAGATCACCGGCGCCGAGGGCCGCCGGGCGCCCACCGCAATCGCGGCCCGGGGATAGATGACCCAGGCGATCAGCAGGACGCCCGCCGAAAGCGCGCCCAGCAGGATCCATCCCGTCACGACGGATGGGCCGCGAGCCAGATGTGGAGCACCAGGAGGCGCCAGATCTGGTCGCTGTGGTCCCGTCGCCCCCGACCGTGCTCCTCGAGAATCCGCCCGGTGGCAGCCCGGTCGCAGTAGCGGTAAATCGGAGACCCGGCGTCCGTCAGCGCCGCCAGGCGATGCCGGAGCGGGCCGCGCAGCCAGTGGACGATGGGGACCCCGAATCCCTGTTTTCGCTTGGTCAGCACCGACTTTGGCACCAGATCCTCGATCGCGCGGCGGAAGATCCACTTGGTGACCCCCTGGCGGCGCTTGAGGGCGTGGGGGAGGGCGAGCGCAAACTCGGCAAAGTGGTGATCGAGCAGGGGGACCCGGGCTTCCAGCGAAACCCGCATGCTCATCCGGTCCACCTTGGTCAGAATGTCGCCCGGGAGGTAGCTCATGACATCCACCAGGGCCATCCGCGCCCCCAGCTCGCCGGGGCTGGTCCGGGCGAAGAGCGCGTCGAGCAGTGATTCCAGCCGCGCGTCGCCGCGGAGGAGGGCGGGCTGGACGGTTCCGCCTTCTTCGATGAGCAGAGGCAGCGCGACCGTGGAGGCGTAGCGGCCCTCCGCGGTCCGGCCGCGATTCAGCAGATAATTCCGGCCCCGGGCTCCGTGGGGGAGGGCTCGGCCGGCCAGTCGCGCCAGCCGTCGGAGCGGCAGCGGGGCATCGGCCCGGTCGAGCACCTCCCCATAGCGGGTGTAGCCGGCAAAGAGCTCGTCGCCCCCGTCGCCGGAGAGCGCCACCGTCACCCGCTCCCGGGCCAGCCGCGATACCAGCCAGGTCGGCAACGCCGAGGAATCGGCGAACGGCTCGTCGAAGCCAAGGACCAGCTCGTCCACCAGCCCATCAATGTCGGGGTTGAGCACCCGCTCGGTGTGCGCGGTGCCGAGGGCGGCCGCCACCTGGGCCGCGTGGGGCGCCTCGTCGAAATCGTCCTCCGCGAATCCGATGGTGAAGGTGTCCACCGGCCGGTCCATGAGGCGCTGCATCTGGGCCACGACGGCCGAGGAGTCGATCCCACCGGACAGAAAGGCCCCCAGGGGGACTTCCGACTCCAGGTGGCAGGCCACCGCATCCTCGAGCAGCCGGCGGACCTCGCGCACGGCCTCCGATTCGGTGAGCCCCGCGTTCACCGGCACCAGCGGCGACCACCACTGTGAAATCCTGGCGCCCTGTTCCGGCGTCCAGACCAGCAGATGGCCGGGGGGAAGCTTCTCGACCCCGGTCCAGATGGCCAGCGGCTCCGGCACGTAGCCGAACGCCAGATACTGGGTCACCGCAAGCGGATCGACGCTGTCGGGAAACCCGGGCAGCAACTCGAGCGCCTTGAGCTCGGAGGCGAAGGCCACCTGGCCCTGCTGACGCCACAGGTACAGCGGCTTGATGCCCAGCCGGTCCCGCGCCAGGAGCACCCGGCTCCGGCGCCGGTCCCACAGGGCAATGGCAAACATGCCGCGGAGCCGGGAGAGGAACGCATCGCCCCATTCCTCGTAGCCGTGCACCAGCACCTCGGTATCCGCGCGGGTGCGGAACCTGTGTCCGGCGCGTTCCAGCTCCGCCCGGAGCAGGTGGTGATTGTAGATCTCGCCGTTGAATACCACCTGGACCTGGCCGTCCTCGCTGCCGATCGGCTGGGCGCCTCCCGCCACGTCGATGATGGAGAGCCGCCGCATCCCGAGGGCGATGCCGGGCTCGACCAGCCGGCCCTCGCCGTCGGGGCCGCGATGGACGATGCGGCCGCACATCGCTTTCAGGATATCGTGCAGCTCGGGCTCGGAATGGGAACCGCCGATCAGCCCCGCGATCCCGCACATCGGGTCAGGCGGCCCGGACCCGGCGGCCGCCCCGGCGCGCCGGCAGCGCCAGCGTCGGAGTGGTCGGCGCGAGCCGGAGATAGGTGCAGAGGATTCCGAGATAGAGGTAGAGGAACGCCACGTGCTGGACCGTCGCGAACAGACCGGTCTGGAGGAATGCGATCAGCCCGATCAGGAGGGTCCTGAGCTGGGTTTCCACCAGCGGGTTCTGGTGGCGGACCTGCCGCAGGGTTTGCCAGCCCCAGTAGAACACCGAGCCCAGCATTCCCAGGAAGAGGATCAGTCCGAGGATCCCGTTCTCGGCCAGGGCGTTGAGGAAGGTGCTGTGGGTATCCCGTTTCCCGAAGGCGGTCGGCCGGAACCGTGTCCCTCCCCGCCAGGTGTAGGACAGATGCTCCTGCGGATAGGTGCCCGCCCCGATTCCGAAGACCGGGTGATCCTTGGAGATTTGCACGGCGACTTTCCAGATTTCATAGCGCTGGTCCGCCGAGCCCTCGACGTCGGCCTGCTGGAGGGTCTCGGTATCCGTCACATTCTTGAGTCCGGCCAGTCGGTCCCACACCGAGCTGGGCACCGAGACGGTGATGAGCCCGAGGACCAGCGCTACCACTACCAGGACCCGGCCGCGGCGCCGCTCGCCCACAATGACCAGGGCGGTGAAGAGCGCCAGGGCGAGAATGCCGCCCCGCGACTGGGTGAACAGGATGATCACCGGGAGGATCGCGACCCCGATCTTGGCGGCCAGCCGCATCCAGCGGTGGCGCTCGGTCTGGAGGAGGCCGATGCAGAGCGCCAGCATGGGGATGGTCAGTGCGGCCAGATCGTTGGGATTGGCGAAGATGTTGTTCCAGGCGTAGCGGCCGAACCGGCTGATGCCGAAGGCAATGTTGAACAGGGTGCCCCGCACCGGATAGAACGCGAACAGGCCCAGCCAGACCAGGGTCAGGGTGCGGAGCTCGGCCCGGTTCCGGGCGACGTTGACGGTGAGAAAGAAGATGCACCAGAGCTTCAGGTAGTCGACGAAGCCCTGAAAGGCGATGTCCGGGCGACTCGACTGGGCCGATCCGATCCCGGCCCACAGCACGAACGCCCCGAACCAGAGCAGCGGCCGAGGCACGGTGAGGCTTCGGGGATCCATCACGACCCCAATCAGGCCGATGATGATTCCGGTATCTCCGAGGGGGAAAGCGGGATAGTGGATCACCCACAGGTAGACCAGCAACCCGACCAGGGCCAGCGAAAAACTCAGCTTGGTCCGCGCCGGGAGAAGGCCCGGCGGTGGACTCGAGGGCGGCGGAGAACCGGCGGGCCTTGGTGACCTCGGGGCGCCGTTTCCACGCGAGCTGACGCGGGAGGGCAGTGGCTGCGGTACGCGCAATCCGGATCCCTGGTGAAGGGCTCAAAAGTACCTAAGTTTAGCAAATTCCACGCCATGCACGCACTCTGGCTGCTCGGGAGCGACGCGAAAGTCTGGTAATAGCATGTTTCTTGCCCTTCCCGGTTCCGAGTGACTTGCCGGAATCCAACTTCATCCGCCTCGGCATAAAGGTCCACCTGGGTTCTCCATCACAACCGACGAGTCCGCGCGAGACCCGGCTCGCCGAGGCGCCCCCGGCCGATCCGGCAAGCATGCACCGGATCGGGCTCTGGGCCAGTCTGGTCGAGGCCGTCACCGAGATCTGGCAGAGCCGCGAACTGCTGGGCCAGCTTGCCTCCCGCGACATCCGGATCCGGTACAAGCAGGCGGTGATGGGCTTCGGCTGGGCGATCCTCATGCCGATCCTGATCGTGGGCGCCGGGCTGGTTGTGCGGATGGTGCTGTCTCAGTCCGCCGGCGTGGCATCGGATGCGGTGAGCCTTGGCGCCATGGCGGCCAAAGGAGTGGGCTGGGCCTTTTTCGCCGGAGCGCTGGGGTTCGCGACGGCGAGCCTCACCTCGAACATGGCGCTGGTCTCGAAGATCTATTTTCCGCGCGAGGTCCTGCCCCTTTCCGCGGTCGCCGCGCAGGGATTCGACACCCTGATTGGATCCGCGGCCCTGGCCATCGTGTTGCCCTTTCTGGGCGTGCGGGCCACCCCCGCGTTGCTGTGGATTCCGGTCCTGGCCCTGACCCTGCTGGTGCTGACGGCGGCATCCGCGCTGTTCCTGAGCTGCGCCAACCTGTTCTACCGCGATGTGAAGTACATCGTGCAGCTGCTGCTGACCTTCGGCATCTTCTTCACGCCGGTGCTCATCGATCCGGTGATGCTGGGGGAACAGGGCGCGAAGCTGATCATGCTGAATCCGGTCGCCCCCATCCTGGAAGGGCTCCGGATCGTGCTCCAGGAGGGACAGGGGCTGCTCCAGCCGCTGGTCGAGACCACCCGCTCGGGCGTCGAGGTCGTGGTGTGGCAGCCCTGGTACCTGTTGTACTCGATGGTCTGGGCGTTCGGCGGGTTGCTGGGCTCGATCCTGCTTTTCCATCGGCTCGAATTCGTCTTCGCGGAGTATCTGTGACGGCGCCCGCGGTTTCCGCCTCGATCTCCTTCGAGCGGGTATGGAAGAAGTTCCGCACCGGAGAAATGCACGACAGCCTGCGGGATCTCATTCCGGCCATCGGGCGCCGCCTCTTCAAACGGAGTCCGGACCCGATTCGGCGGCGCGAGGGAGAATTCTGGGCGCTGCGCGACGTGTCCTTCGACGTCCAGCCTGGTGAGGTGCTCGGGATCATTGGAGGGAACGGGGCAGGCAAATCCACCGCGCTCAAGATCCTGACCAAGATCCTTCGGCCCACCGCGGGTCAGGCGAGCGTCCGGGGCCGGATCGGGGCCCTCATCGAGATCTCGGCCGGGTTCCACCAGGACCTGACCGGGCGTGAGAATGTATTCCTCCAGGGCTCGATCATGGGGATGCCGGTCGCGCTGATTCGACGGAAGTTCGACGAGATTGTGGAGTTTGCCGGCCTGGAGAAATTCATCGACACACCGGTCAAGCGCTACTCCAGCGGCATGAATGCCCGGCTCGGTTTTGCGATCGCGGCGCATCTCGATCCCGAGGTGCTCATCATTGACGAAGTGCTGGCGGTGGGCGATTTCCGGTTCCAGGACAAGGCTTTCGGCCGCATCCGGGACATGTCCCGCAGCGGGATCCCGGTCGTCCTGGTGTCTCACCAGCTCGATCGGGTGGCGACACTCTGCACCAAGGCGCTGCTGCTCCACCAGGGACAGGTGATGTGCCAGGGTCCGGTGGCCGAGTGCATTGACGCCTATCTCTCCGGCGGCACCAGCCTGAGCGCTCCCAGCCACCCCGACTCGCCCATCGTCCTGGGCGCCATCCGGATCCTCCAGGGGGAGACGCTCCAGTGGGGGCAGCAGGCGGATCTGGAGCTGGAGGCGGTCATCCCGGGCCGGAACCGGGAGGCCTTCGACAGCATCGGCCTCCGCTTCCGGGCGCTGGAGGGCTCGCGGGAGGTCTTCATGACCAGCACCCGTTTTGCGGACATCCGGCTGCCGGATCACGGGAAGGTCAGAGTCCTGGTATCGATCCGGATGTGCCTGCCTGCCGGGACCTATTCCATGGAACCGTTCGCGTGGCGCCCCGGCGAGGACACCATCATCGCCACCGGGCCGATCTCGACCTGCCACGTCGGAAGGGCGCATTCGACCCTGAACCGCGGGATCGTGGATCTGGAGCCGAGGCTGGCCGTTTCGACCCTCTCGGACGGCGCGGCGCCGGAATAACGGTCAGCCGAAGTACCTCCCCTTCACCAGGCCGGCAAGGTTCCAGAGCTCGAGCTCCCGCTCGAGCCGCTCCCGCGCGGTCATCTTTCCCAGCGGCGCCCTGAGCAGAAGGGCGGCGAGGCTGCGCAGCGCGATGCCCACGGAGTAGCGCGGTATACCCGCGAGGTAGGGGACCGGCTCCCGGTTGCCGCGGAGCCACTGGCCCCGGGATAGGGCGTGGCCGTAGCACCACGCCCGGTAATACCGTTTGGTAAGCCGCTCGGCCGGGATCCAGTGGCGCACCTCGAGCTCCGGCACGTAGCGCCCCCGGATGCCGGCGCGAAGCAGCCGCGCGTACATGTCGTGATCCTCTCCCGAGCGGAGGCCGACGGCGGTTCGTCCCAGCGCGGTCGAATAGAGGCCCACCCGCTCCAGCACGTCGCGCCGGATCACCGAATTCCCGCCGGTCAGAATGCCGGGAAAGTCGGGCCCGAAGTCGCGCGGTGCCTCGCCGGGATTCACCACCCCGATGACCGCGGGGTAGGTGGAGGGCAGCCAGTCGGGCGGCTCGATCTGCCAGTCGCCCAGGACCGGGCCACCCAGGAAGCCGATATCCGGATCCTGCATGACCGCGGCAACGGCGCTGAGCCAGGTGGGCGCGACGGTCTCGTCATCATCGATGAAACCGACCAGCTCCGCGTTCGAGGCACGAATCCCCGCGTTCAGGGCCGCCGACCGCCCCTGTTCTCGCTCCGTGAGGCTCACGACGGTTTCCGGTGCCGCCGCCGCGAGCCGGGCTGCAACGGCCGGGGTGGCATCGGTGGAATTGTTGTCGACGATGAGGATGCGGCGGGTGAGCTCCGGAGGCACCGGGGCCGCCAGCAGACTGGTGACCGCCTTTTCCAGCAGCTCCGCGCGGTTATAAGCGGGAATGACGACGTCGAGCTTCAGGCGGCCCGTCCCCGCCGGCCTGCCACGGCCTCGAGGTA
>DATFGC010000287.1:0-9400 GCA_035249765.1 Gemmatimonadales bacterium
CGAGCCCTCGCCGCAGGCGGCGAGGATGATGAGTGCGGCGGCGGCCGCCCGGCGGGCTGGCACAAGCATCGGGTCCTCCTTGGTGTTGGGCCGCTCCACACCGGACTGGTGCGGCTGCGGTGACGCCAAGGTGGAACCGGACCGGCGGCGCTACGTCATCGGGAACACGCGGGGTGGAGCAGAAAAAGCGAAGTCAGACCTCGAGCGCGGCGAGGCGTCGAAGCCCCAGCCGGAGGGGAATCACGGTGGCCACCGCGCAGATCGAGAAGACCCCCGCCACGGCGGCCAGGAGGGAAGTCGGGGGGCTGGCGGGCTCGCCCGCCTGCCAGGCGCGGAGCTGCTCCGAGACCGGCACCGCCTCCACCACGATGATGACCGCCAGCAGGCTTACCGCGGCCATCATGAACACCAGGCCGCCGAAGCTGGTGGGGATCTGTGCGGCGTTCTCGGTTTCGAACTGGGGATAGAGCACCCCCATGCCGAGCGCGAGCGCCCCCACGGCCAGGGTGTAGCAGACCGTGGTGATGATGCTCATGAACATCATGAAGGGCGGCGCCTGGAGAATCCGGTTGGTCACGATCCCGATGGTGAGTGCCAGCACCAGCAGCGGGATGGTGCCGACCCAGTACTTGCTCCACAGCATGGCGCGGAGATCCAGCGGGCTCGATCGCAGCAGCCAGAGCTGCCGGCCTTCCAGGGATACCGAGGGGAAGATGAACCGCGCCGCGATCGCCGACAGCACGAAACCGCCCAGGCCCTGGTTCAGGAACACGACCAGCGTCACGATGAAGTAGGGAACCCTCTCGCCGGTATAGAGCGGAAGGGCCCGGATGTTGAAAACGTACACGATGAGCAGCACCGCGAGGAGAATCAGCTGGCTCCACTGGGTCGCATCCCGGAAGAACACCCGGATATCCTTGAGCACGAACTCCCGCCGGGTCACCGGCAGCCAGCCCAGCAGCCATTCGGTCCGGCGCTGCCAGGCGGCCCGCGCGCCGCCGGTATTGTTGCCTTCCTGCGACTTGCTGAAGCCGGACATGTAGAGCCGGCGGTGGAGCGAGGCGCCGATTACGATGAACGCCGCGGCGGTGGACCAGAGCAGCAGGATCGGCAGCGGATCGGCCACGTGCAGCAGCCAGTTCATCAGCGCGCCCGAGGCCCACTCGCTGGGCAGCAGCGGATGGCTGGGCGCCTGGAGCGTGGACATGAACTCGAGCAGGTTGCGGTATCCCTCGGGCCGGGCCAGCTGCTCGGGGCGCAGCACCCGGAGGAACAGCACCAGCCCGCCGGCGGCCCCGAGGGCCACCAGGCTCAGGAGGTCCCGGGCCCGCCGGGCCGGGAAGATGTTCACCAGCACCAGGGTCGCCACCGAGCCGATCACGGTGGGCAGCAGGAAATAGGGCAGCAGGACCCCGATCGCCACCAGCGGAAAGAGCGGCCCGCCGTCGAACACCGCGCCGTACGCCGTGAGGATCGGCACCACCATCAGCACCACCATCCACGACGAATGGACCAGGGTCTCTCCGATCTTGGAGAGGTACAGCCACACCCAGTCCACCGGCGCGGCCACCAGCATGTCGAGATCCTTGGCCAGAAAGAAGGTCGAGAGCGCGGTGACCAGATTGGACAGCAGCAGGATGGCGGCGAAGGCCAGCAGGGCCACGGTGAGCATCTTGCCGGCCAGCAGCGGGCCGATCTCCTCGACCCCGCTGATGTAGCGGAGAATCCGGTAGGCCATTCCGAACACCGCGGTCCAGAAGCCGGCTCCCAGGAGCACCAGCAGCACCGCCCGGGCTCCCGCGCCGGAGCGCTGGTTCCGGAGGCTGGCGCGGAGGGTGCGCCACTTGGGACCCAGAATGGCCAGGATTCCTGCGGGCCGGTCCAGCCGGTCAGCTCTCGAAGAGATCGCTCAGCTCCCGCTCGGAAAGTCCGCCGGTCAGCTTCAGGAAAAGGTCTTCCAGCGAGGCATCGCCCGAGGAGGTCTGCAGCCGGAGCGCGTCCATGGTTCCCTCGGCCGCGATCCGGCCGCCGTGGACGATGGCGATCCGGTCGCACATCGCTTCCGCGATCTCCAGGGTGTGGGTGCTCATCAGCACCGTGCCGCCCCGGTTGACGAACTCGCGGAGCAGCTCCTTCAGCAGCCGGGCGCTCTTGGGATCCAGTCCGACCATCGGCTCGTCCACCACGATCACATCGGGCCGGTGGACCAGCGCGCTCGAGATGATGAGCTTCTGGCGCATCCCGTGACTGTACGCCTCGGTGAGCTCGTCCTTCCAGGCTTCCAGCTCGAACAGCTCGAGCAGCTCGTCCATGCGCCGCTCCACCGCCGCGCCCCCCTGGCCATACAGTCCCGCCACAAACCGAAGAAACTCAGCCCCGGTGAGCTTGTCGTACACGAAGGGCCGATCGGGGATGAAGCCGAGATGGGCCTTGGCGGCCATGGGCTGGGCCTGGATGTCGATGCCCGCGATGCGAACCGTGCCCGAGGTGGGCTGCAGAATTCCGGCGATCATGCGCATCGTGGTGGTCTTGCCGGCCCCGTTGGGTCCCAGCAGACCGTACAGCTCGCCCTTGGGAATCGTGAGATCGATTCCGGCCACGGCGGTGAACTGCCCGTAACGCTTGGTGAGTTGGCTGAGCTCGATCATCGAGGGGCTCGAATGGGCAAGAACCGCGCCGAGCCCGCCAGCAGCACCAGGTCGATCGGGCGGCTCCGGCTGCCCACCGACAGCCTGAGAAGGGAGGCCGAGGCGGGGACGTGGCCGAAGCTCGGGTCTGCCGCTACCCAGCGCCCGGCCCACAGCTCCGTCCACGCGTGGCCATAGCTGCCGTCGGGCAGGAGGGCGAGGCCGCTCACCATCCGGGAGGGGATCCCGGTCGCCCGTGCCATGGCCGCCAGCAGCCGGGCCTTGCCCTCCGCCCCGCCCCGTCTGGACCGCAGGGTAAACAGCGCCGTGGCCGTGGCGGTGGCTCCCGTGTCGGTTTCGACCTGCCGGGCAACCCAGCGGGTGAGGCGCCGGATGCTGTCTTCGGCGGAGGTCGCCCCGGCGAGCGCCGCGCTGGCCGCGGCTTTCACTCCGGCGTCCTCGGCGGGCAGGTCCCAGGTGGCACCCAGCAGGGCTGGGGCCGGTCCGGAGTCCGCGGGCGCGATCCGGGCGATCACCACGGTGTCCCCGTGGGCGCGTTGCCGGCCCCCCGCAAGCGCCTGAGTCCCCCCCCACGCAGGGCTTCCCGAATCGACGGCGACGACGAAGGCGCGCAGGCTCGCGCTGGTCTCAGGAACCCGTCCGCTCGACACCAGCGAGCGCATGCCCGGAATGGTGTGCCGCCAGACCTGGGGCTCGCGGCGGCGGAGCTCGCGATAGTTGTTGCGGACGATCTCGAACGCCGAGCGATGCAGGGTAATCCCGCCGCCGGTCTCCTGGTGCACCAGCACGCCGCCGGCATCCACCCAGCTCACCGTGGGCGCTCCGGGCGCATCATGCTCGATGCGCCAGGCCCGGATCGTATCCGTGGTCGCGGCGACGAAGCTGCCGCCGGCTGAATCCCACACCGCGCTGTCCGGCACCACGAAGGTGGATTCGGCGGTGACCCGGATCGCCACCTGGCTCGTCCCGCTCCCGTTGAGATCAACCAGGGGCAGGGAGAATTCCGCTCCCACCCGGAGACGGCCGGAGTAGGCCACCCGGTAGGGCAGGGTGATCGGCAGTACCTGATCGGGATGCACTGGAATCCGGGCGCGGCCCGCCACCCCCTGCGGCGCCTCGGAATAAACCAGACCCAGCAGCGAATCGGCGCCGACTTCCCCGTCGAGGCGCTCCTGCGGACCCACCCCTACAGTGCTGTGGCTCAGCCGGCGCAGTCGGAGCGAACGGGTGAGTGCGAACTCCGATCCGCGGGTGAGCTGCTGGGTGGCGGTGCCATGGGGAATGTCGAGCACGAACAGCTCGCCGATCCGCACCCCATCGATCAGGGTATCCACCGTGAGGTTGAGCTGCCCGACCTGGCGGCCGGCTGCGTAGATCGCGAAGTACTGCGCTGCGGGCGCCAGGCGGGCAATCTGCTGGCTGCGGGCGGAGTCCTCTCCCCGGGTGAACTCCCGCCGGGCCAGCCAGGCCAGCATGACCGCCCAGGCCAGCAGCACCAGCCGCCCGATGTTCCGGCGATTCAGGCCGAGCTCCATCAGGAGCCCGCCTCGACCCGGGCGCGCTGGTGCATCGCCCGGGCCTCCTCGGTGCGGCCCATTCGATCGAGCACCCGGCCCATCAGCTTGTAGCTCCGGGCTTCGTGGGGTGCGCGCAGTGCGGCGCGCTCCAGCGCACTCAGCGCCTCGGCAAGCTGGCCCTGAGCCAGCAGCGCTTCTCCCAGGTAGTAGCTGGCGTCGGGGTCCCCGGGAGCCAGGCGGAGGACTTCCCGGAACGCCGAGGCGGCATCCCCGCCCAGACCCCGGCGGAGCAGCGCGACGCCGAGGTGAAGGTAGCCGGGCGGGTAGTTTGGCCGGAGTGAGACCGCTTCGCGCAGGTCCCGCTCCGCCTCGGCGGCGCGGCCCATCCGCGCGAGAATCGCGCCGCGCCGGACCAGGACCGGTACGGGGTCGGAGGCGTCGTCCAGCGCGAGGGTCAGCTCCTCGAGCGCGCTCTCCGGTTCGCCGCCCTCGTCCAGCAGCTCGGCCAGCAGCCCGCGCACCTCCGCGTCGCGAGGGGCGTCCTCCAGGGTGCGGCGGAGGAGCAGCAGCGCGTCGAGCCGCCGCCCCCGTGAGACCAGTTCCCGGGCCAGGCGCGGGATCCGGACGCCATCGGGCTCCCGCTCCGCCGGGGTCCCGGTCAGCACCATCCCCTCGATATCGGCGCCGAAGGGGCGGAGCCAGGGGATCTCGTCCGCGACCGGACCGATCGCGTCGCCCTCCAGCTCCAGGCGATCGAATCCCTCCTCCGCGAAATCGTCCGGGTCGGGAGAACGGGCGGTGCGGAGACGGCGCATGACGGGAAAGTAAGCGGTGAGCGGTGAGCAGTCAGCGGGAAGGCTGTTTCCCGCTCACCGCTCACCGCTTACCGCTCACCACCAGTTGAATGCCGTCCGGCGACCCGATACGTTTCCCTTCTTATGCCCGAAGAATTTCTGCGCGTGCGGGGGGCCCGCGAGCACAATCTCAAGAACATCTCGGTCGCCATCCCGCGCAACCGGCTCACCGTCATCACCGGGCTTTCCGGATCGGGCAAATCCTCGCTGGCCTTCGACACCATCTACGCCGAAGGCCAGCGCCGTTACGTCGAATCGCTCTCCGCCTACGCCCGGCAGTTTCTCGGGCTCATGGAAAAGCCCGACGTGGACGGCATCGAAGGCCTCTCGCCGGCGATCTCCATCGAGCAGAAATCCACCGGCCACAATCCGCGCTCCACGGTCGGCACGGTCACCGAGATCTACGACTACATGCGGCTGCTCTGGGCCCGGGCGGGCGTCCCCCATTGTCCCAACGACGGCAGCCCGGTCTCCCGGCAGAGTGCGAGCCAGATTACCGACACGGTGCTGAGCTGGCCGGCCGACACCCGGATCGAGGTGCTCGGACCGATGGTGCGGGGACGCAAGGGGGAGTTCAAGGAGCTGTTCGACGATCTCCGCAAGCGGGGCTTCGTCCGGGTCCGGGTGGACGGGGAGACCTACGATCTCAGCGCCGTCCCGGCGCTCAACCGCCGCCACAATCACGATGTCGCGGTGGTGGTGGACCGGCTGGTGGTGCGCGCGGAAGACCGGAGCCGGCTCAACGACTCGATCGAGACCGCGCTCAAAGTCGCGGAGGGCACGGTGGAGGTTGTCAGGCATGCGGTGTCCGGCCGGTCCCCCCTGAGCGGAGCGAAGGGCCCAGCCGTCCAGCCGTCCAGCATCCTTTTTTCGGAGCGCTTCGCCTGCCCCAGATGCGGCCTCTCGCTCCCCGACCTCGAGCCCCGCCAGTTCTCCTTCAACTCGCCGTTCGGCGTCTGCGGAGAGTGCCACGGGCTGGGCACCCGCCGGGAGGTGAATGCCGCCCTGATCCTGGGCGACCCCAGCATCTCGATTCTCGAAGGGGTGGTCCTCCCCTGGGGCGAGCCCTCGGGATACCTGCGCAAGGCGGTCCTTCCCGCGCTGGCCAAGACGTTCAAGTTCGACCTCAACGTCCCCTGGAGCGGGCTGTCGGCCGAAGCGAAGAATGTGCTGCTCCAC
Organism: Gemmatimonadales bacterium; assembly: GCA_035249765.1. Classification (GTDB taxonomy): domain Bacteria; phylum Gemmatimonadota; class Gemmatimonadetes; order Gemmatimonadales; family GWC2-71-9; genus JABFSM01. The sequence goes on from DATFGC010000287.1 coordinate 6,199, forward strand.
GGCGCCCCGGGACGAGTGTTCCGGTTCGGGGGCGACGGTGCGCGGGGGCGCGCCGAGTACGAAACGGAATGGGAAGGCATTCTGCGGAACGTGGAGCGGCGCTACCACGAATCGAGCAGCGATGCGGTCCGGGGACAGCTGGAAGAATTCCTGGTTGAGATGCCCTGCCGGGCCTGCAAGGGGCGGCGGCTCAAGCCCGAGAGCCTCTCGGTGCTGCTGGCGGGCCGGAGCATCGGGGATGTGGTGGACCTCCCGGTGGACGACGCGCTCGGATTCTTCGAGGGTATCCCGATCGGGCGGGGGAAGGCCGGCGGCGTGGACCCCGAGATCGCCGCGCCCATCCTCAAGGAGATTCGCGACCGGCTGGTCTTCCTCCGCGACGTCGGCCTCGAATACCTCACCCTGGGCCGGAGCGCCGGCACCCTCTCCGGCGGCGAGGCCCAGCGCATCCGGCTCGCCACCCAGATCGGCTCCCGCCTGGTGGGCGTGCTCTACGTGCTCGACGAGCCGAGCATCGGGCTGCATCAGCGCGACAACGCCCGGCTGCTCCGGACCCTCCGGGAGCTGCGCGACCTCGGCAACACCGTGATCGTGGTGGAGCACGACGAAGACACCATCCGGGCCGGCGATCACGTGATCGACCTGGGCCCCCGCGCCGGCAACCACGGCGGCGAAGTGGTGGTGGAGGGCACCATCGACACGATCCTGGAGCACCCGACCTCGCTCACGGCCCGCTATCTCCGGGGCGAGCTCCGGATTCCCGTCCCCTCCGGACGGCGGGCCCGCAATCCCGAGCGGATACTCCGCCTGGTGGGCGCCCGGGCCAACAACCTGCGGAATCTGACGGTCGAGATTCCCCTGGGAATGTTCGTCGCGGTGACCGGCGTATCCGGCTCCGGGAAGTCGACCCTCATCACCGACCTGCTCTATGCCACCCTGGCGCGCCATTTCTACCGGGCCAGAGTGGTGCCGGGAGCCCACGACCGGATCGAGGGGCTCGAGCACATCGACAAGGTCATCGACATCGATCAGAGCCCCATCGGCCGCACCCCCCGGTCCAATCCCGCCACCTACACCGGGCTGTTCACCCCGATCCGGGAGCTCTTCGCCCAGCTGCCCGAGGCCAAGATGCGGGGCTACGGACCGGGGCGGTTCTCCTTCAACGTGAAGGGAGGCCGCTGCGAAGCCTGCGAAGGCGACGGACTGGTCAAGATCGAGATGCACTTCCTCCCCGACGTCTACGTGCCCTGCGAGGTCTGCAAGGGCCGCCGGTACAACCGGGAAACCATGGAGGTGCGCTACCGGGGGCGCAGCATCGCCGAGGTGCTCGACCTGACCGTCGCGGATGCTCTGGAGTTCTTCTCGGCCCAGGGCCGGATCAAGGAGAAGCTCGAGCTCCTCAACGACGTCGGACTCGGCTACCTCCACCTCGGACAGTCGGCCACCACGCTCTCCGGCGGCGAAGCCCAGCGGGTCAAGCTGGCCACCGAGCTCGCTAAGCGGGACACCGGGCGCACCCTGTACATCCTGGACGAGCCGACCACCGGCCTCCACTTCGAGGACGTGCGGCTCCTGCTCGAGGTCCTCCACCGCCTGGTGGACAAGGGCAACAGCGTGATCGTGATCGAGCACAACCTGGACGTCATCAAGACTGCGGATTGGGTCGTGGATCTGGGGCCCGAGGGCGGAGCCAAAGGAGGCAGTGTGGTGGCCCAGGGCACTCCCGAGCAGGTGGCCCGGGTGCGGAGCAGTCACACCGGGGAATTTCTGGGGAGGGTGCTGAACGGCCGCTGAGGCTCGCCCCTTCCCTTCGGTTGCTCGACCACCCCCCGCTCACCGCTCACCGCTCACCTCTCACCGCATTTCGGCTACATTCAAGCACCCTCAACCGCGAGGCATCCATGACCTATGATGCGATCGTGGAGCTGCTCGATTACGCCGGCGGGCACGACCAGGTGGTGCGTATCACCACCACCGGAAACCAGCAGGTTACCGGCGTCCCGACCAGCGTCGATACCCACCCCACCGCACTCGAAGTCTTCCTGCGCCCGATCGGCGCCGAGGACACCGAAATCGCTGTCCGGCTTACAGATATCCAGGCGGTAGAGATCCCCTGACCCGATCGTGTTCCGTTGTGAAACATTCTGGAACATGTTACCGTATGTGCAGTTGAAAACCTGAAGAAGGGAAGGGCGGGTTGATGCTGCTGCAACCAGGAATCCCCGGAGAGGCCATCCCCATCATGGGGATGCTGACTGGCATCGTGAGCATGGTCTTGATCGCCTTTGTCGTGGTGCGGGTTGCGCAGAGCCAGGTCGGTCAGGCGATTGCCCGGCGGATCTCGGGCCGGAGCGGTGGGACAGACGAAGAGCTGCGGAACGAGGTGCTCGACCTCCGCGAGCAGGTGGCCAGCCTCGAGCACCGGCTTGCCGAGAACGAAGAGCGCATTGATTTCACCGAGCGGCTGCTGGCGCAGCGCGGCGAGCCGCAACGGGTCGAGGCAAAGGGTCCCCATGCTGCAGGTTGATCCCGAAGGGATTCTGGCGATCATCTTCATTTTTGGGGGTGGCACCCTGTTTCTCCTGGCGATCAGCCCGGTGGGGAAAGCGCTGGCCGACCGGATCCGGCACGGCACCCAGCCGATCGGCGCCGGCGGCACCGAGCCCGCAGTCCTGAACGAGCTGGAGCAGCTTCGAAACGATGTGACCGAGCTTCAGGAACGGGTGGATTTCGCCGAGCGGATGATCTCCAGCAAGAGCAGCGGGCAACTTCCCGAGGCCGGGAGGCCGGAGTGATCCAGGTCCCCACGCCCCAGGCGCCGCTGCCGCCGCTGCCGCCGGCTGGTCCCGACCCGAGCTTTCTCATCGAGCGGTTGACCGAAACGGTTGCGATCCTGCTGGTGGTGGTCCTGATGGCCGTCGTGGCGGTCAAGGTCCTGGGTCCCCTGGCCAGAGCCTGGGCCCGCAAGCTCGAGGGCAAAGTGGGCGATCCGGAGCTCCGGGCCGAAGTGGACCACCTGCGGGACCAGCTCGCCGAGATGGACGGGCTGGGTTCCCGGGTGCAGGAGCTGGAGGAGCGGGTCGAGTTCGCCGAGCGGATGCTCAGCCGGAAACGCGATGAGGATCTGCTCCAGCGGGGTGGAGGGCTCTGATGAGCTGGTTCCGGAAGAACCTGGGGCTGGACGCCTTCGACCTGCTGGTCC
>DATFGC010000288.1:0-4570 GCA_035249765.1 Gemmatimonadales bacterium
CGGCGCCGACCCTGGCGCATTTCCCCAGCGGATCTGCGCCCGGCCAGAAGAACTCGGCCATTCGCTCGTTGATGACCATCACCGGCGCCGAGCCCAGCCGGTCGGCCTCCGCCAGAAGCCGACCCTTGATCAGCCGCATCCCAAGGGTCGCGAAGAACTCCGGCATCACTGCGTTGTAGTAGGGACCTCCATTGGGCAGGCGCGGGGTCGAGTCCCGGTCGGTGAGCCGGAAGCGGGTCGAATTGATGGTCCAGAAGGGACTGTTGGTGGCGAGGCTCGCTGAGCTCACGCCGGGCAGGGCCCGCAGCCGCTCGAAGGCACGCTCGTAATACGACCAGCGCTGTTCCCGCTCCATTCCGACCAGAGAAAGATCGACATCCGCGACCAGCAGCCGCGAGGGCTCGTAGCCGATGTCGGTGTGGACCACCCGCCAGAGGCTCCGCACGAAGAGTCCGGCGCCTACCAGGAGCAGCAGCGAGAGCCCGGCCTGGACCGCGAGCAAGCCGCCTCGCAGCCGGGAGCGAGGCGCGCCGCCGCCCGCCGCACCCTGCTTGAGCGCGGAGGTGAGGGCGGGCCGGCTGGCCTGGAGCGCGGGCGCGAGCCCGGTGAGCAGCCCGGTCACCAGAGTGGCCAGCGTGGTGATCCCTGCGACCCGCCAGTCCAGCGGGCTGTCCGCCCAGGTCACCGTGGGGAGCACCGTGGCCCGGAGGATCGATCCGCCCCACTGCGCGATCGCCAGCGCGACGACTCCGCCGCCCAGGGCCAGGAGCAGGCTCTCCGCCAGCAGCTGCCGGACCAAACGGCCCCGCCCTACCCCCAGGGCGAGCCGGACCGCGATTTCCCGGCGCCGGCTGGCCGCCCGGGCCAGCAACAGGTTCGCAACGTTGGCGCAGACGATCAGCAGGACCACAAAGGCGACGCTGGCCAGCCAGATTGCGACTCGCTCCCGGGCATGCGATACCGCTTTCCGGTCGAAGCCGCGGAGCGGCACCAGCTCGGCGGTGGCCCGGTGATCCACGTCGGGAATCCTTTCCACCGCGGCCCGCTGGACCCGGGTGGCTTCATCAGAGGCGCGCTCCCGGGTGATACTGGGCTTGAGCCGAGCCAGCACCTTGAGCCACTGCCAGTTGTAGGTCTCCCGCCACTCGCCGCTCCGGCCCACGATGTCGGGCGCGCCGGCATGAAAGGGAATCCAGGCATCCACCGCGTCGAGATCCACCCCATTGAACCCCTTGGGCGTTACCCCGATGACGGTGTAGATGCGACTCCCGAGGAAGAGCCGGGTTCTCAGGGCCTCCTCGGCGCCGCCCAGCGCGCGTTCGGCATAATGCCAGCTCACCACCGCGACGGCTTCGGGCGCTTCGGGGCGGTCCTCGGCGTCGCGGTAGAATCTCCCCCGGGCAGGCTGGACACCGAGCAGCCCGAAGTAGGAGGGCGTCGCCAGGGTCACTCGTGCCTTGCTGGCGCCCTCGCCCCGTCCCACCGCCATCTCGGGCTGGGTGAAATAGGCTGCGACCGACGCGAAATAGCCGGCGTGATCGCGCTGATCCAGATAGGTCTGCCACGCCATGCTCTCGTTGGTCCACGATGCGGAGATTCCGGCGTCGGACTCGGTGAGCTGAAACCGCATGACGCTGCCGGCATCGTTCACGTGCGCGGGGGGACGGAGCAGCAGGCGGTCCAGCAGGCCGAACATCACCGCATTGGCGCCGATGCCGACACCGAGAGTGAGCACCACCGCAAGCGCGAATCCGGGTTGCCTCCGGAATCCGCGGAGCGCGTAGGCGGCATCCTGCCGGAGATCTTCGAGACGGATCACTCGTCGCTCCTTGGCCCGTTGTCCCAGATCGATCCGCGCCAGCTCGGCCTTGGTGCGTCGCAGATCGCCGAACCGGCGCCGGGCTTCGGCTTCCGCCTCCCCGGGCGAGCGTCCGCCGGCGATCAGCGTCTCCACCTCGGTTCTGAAATGGAATTCCAGCTCGGCGTCGATTTCCTGCTCGACCGGCGCGCGGCGTCCGGCGAGTCCGAAGAGACGGCGCGCGCCCGGCAGACGTTTCACGAATCGGCCCGGAGCGCCGAGGTCGGGTCGGCCCGCGCGGCGCGCCAGGCCGGGATCACGCTGGCGAGTCCCGCCACGCCGAGCAGGACGACCGCCACCAGAATGAAGGTGCCGGGATCGCTGGCCGTGACGCCGAACAGCAGCGAGGCGAGAAACCGTCCGGCGGCGAGCGACGCGGCGGCGCCGAGCACGATGCCGACGACGGTGATGCGGAGGCCTTCGCCCATCACCAGCCGGAGCAGGTCCCCCCGTTTCGCGCCGAGTGCGGCGCGCACCCCCATCTCGTGGGTGCGCTGCGTGACGCTATAGGCGATGACTCCGTAGAGTCCCACCGCCGCAACCACCAGGGCAAGCCCGCCGAAGAGGGTGAACATCGTGGCGCCGAGCCGCCAGGGCCGGAGCACGAAGTCGAGGGTCGAGCTCACGCTGCGCACGTTGACGTAGGCGGCCCCCGGCATGACGCGCTGCAGCTCCCGGCGAAGGGGTTCCACCAGGCGCGCCGGATCGCCGGCGGTGCGGATGAACAGCCAGCCGGAGTCCTCGAGATTCTTCGGCAGGTAGATCTGCATCCGGTCGTTGTCGCCGAGGCTGCCCCAGCGGACGTCCCTGGCCACCCCGACCACCGATGTGCAGGGCATGGTGTCGGCGTTGATCTTGACGCACTGGCCGATCGGGTCTTTGCCGGGCCAGAGCTTCTCGGCCAGGGTTTCACTCACCACCGCGACCTGCGCGGGTCCGGACCGGTCCGCCAGGGTCAGCGGCCGGCCCCGGCGAATGGTCGTGCCGGTGGCATCGAAGTAGTCTTCCGCTACCGAGTTCCCGTAGAACGCTCCCAGGCCGCTGAGCGAATCGCGACCCGGCAGGAACAGATCCATCGTGTTGCTCCTCCAGAACGGCACCCCGAAGGTCAGGGTGGCCTTCTCCACTCCGGGGATCGCCCGTGCCCGGTCGAGCAGACGCTGGGTCAGCGCACCCCGCTCCGCAGGGGTGAGCCGCACGCCCCGCATGATCGGCTGCACCACGATCATCCGGAACGGATCGTAGCCCAGATCCACCGAGTGGACATTGCGCAGGCTCCGGAGGAACAGGCCCGCACCGACCAGGAGCATGACCGACATCGCCGCCTGGGCCACCAGCAACCCGGTCTGGACCCGGGCCCGCGAGCGGCTTCCCTCCCGCCCGCCGGCTTTGAGCGATACGGTGAGATCGGTGCGCCCGGCGTGCCAGGCCGGGATGAGGCCGGTCAGGAGCCCGGTGATCACCACCATCGCCGCGGCGAACAACAGCATCCGGGAATCGAGCAGCGGCACGGTGGACCAGTCCACTCCCGGCAGCAAGGCACGCTGGAGCACCCCGCCCCCGAAGCGCGCGACCAGGAGGCCCGCGCCGCCACCCAGCAGGGCCAGGAGCGAGCTCTCGGTGAGAAGCTGGCGTAGCAGCCGCCGGCGCCCGGCGCCGAGCGCGATGCGGACCGCGAGCTCCCGGCGGCGGCGGAGGGCGCGTCCCAGCAGGAGGTTGGCGACGTTGGCGCAGGCAATCAGCAGCACGATCGCCGCGACTCCGGCCAGCCAGACTGCGACGCGTGCGTCATTACTCCGGTTGGGGCCCCGCTGGTAGAGCGCGGACGCCAGCTCGGCCCGGGACCGGGCGATCGCCTCGGGGCGACTCTCCGGCTGGGCGGCGAGACTCTGCTGGAAGGTCAGCGTCACGTCGGCATCGGCGGCTTCGGCGGATACTCCGGGCTTGCGCCGCGCCAGCATTTCCAGCCAGGAGATGTTGTGGGTCGTGAAGTACCGATCCCCGAACTCTTCGTGCGCGCCGGCGGTGATCGGGATGAAGGCCGCGACCCGCCGGGTCGACATGCCGTTGAAGCCATCGGGCGCCACCCCGATCACGGTATAGGGGCGGGGACCGACCAGGAGCTGTTTCCCGATCACCCCGGGATCGCCGGCGAACTCGGACTGCCAGAAACCATATCCCAGCACCACGACCGGACTGCCTCCCGGAGTGCGATCCTCCTCCTCTCCGAAAAAGCGGCCCAGGGCGGGCGAAATGTCGAACATGGGCCAGAAGCTCGCGCTCACCAGCGAGACATCCATCTGACGGGCGCTCTCCCCGGACCCGACCACGTGCTCCTGATCGTCGTAGAACGCCGCGGCGGCTTCGAAGCTGCGAGCGGCGGACAGCTCGGTATAACGGCGGTAGCTGAGGTTGTTTTCGATGCGTTCCGCGCCGTCCGGGACGGGCCGGCGGATGTAGACCCGTCCGGAGCGGTCGGGATGCTCGAGGAACGCGGGGGGACGCAGGAGGAGGCGGTCCATCACGCGGAACATGGTGGCGTTAGCCCCGATGCCGAGGCCCAGGGTGAGAACGACCATCAGGGCGAAGCCGGGCTGCCGGCGGAAGCCCCGGAACGCATACCCCACGTCCTGCACCAGATCCTCGAACCGGCTGGCTCGTCGTTGCTGCATGCGGCGCTCCCGGTCAATCCGCGCCAGGGTGGCGCGGGTC
>DATFGC010000289.1:0-2823 GCA_035249765.1 Gemmatimonadales bacterium
CCCAGGAGCCCAGCAGCGCCGCGGGCGGAACCGCTCGGGGCCAGCTGCCGGCGCTGGCGCGGAAGGGAATCGAGCGCGGTCCGTTCCGGCCCACGTTGCGGTAGGTCCCGGTCAGCGAATCCCCCCGGCGCCGGGCCACGATGGTCGCCCCGTAGTCGGCGATGTCGAACACCACCGAATCGCCCCGCTGGGTGACGACGGCGTGGTCGGCACACTTGGGGCCGTTGCAGATCGCGGCGACCAGCCGGTTGTTCTCCCGGGAGACCGCGAGCTCGAAGGGCAGCGCGCCGCCGGCCAGGTCGAGCACCGCGCGCCACCGCCCGTCGAGGGGGGATTGCGGGGGCGTCCCCGCGGCGAGAAACGAGGCGGCGAATGCCGCCGAGAAATGGAATGCGTTCATGGGAGCTTCACCTCGAGTCCTCCACCTTCGTAGCGCTCGCCCGCTTTCACCGCGTCGGGGAGATTGTTGCCGCTCCACGGCGCGGGACAGGGATACACGGTATTGTAGGCGCAGAAGGGATTGCGGGCCCGGTTGAAGTCGACCAGGTAGCTGCCGTCGGGGCGGGGAAGCAGGGACACGAAGCGGCCGGCGGGATAGCTCCCTTTGCCGGCGGTCGCGTCCCGGAAATAGATCTCCAGCTCCGATTCGTCCGCGGTCGCTCCGGGAAGCCGTTTGACCTGCAGGATGCGCGGCGGCCCTCCCAGCGAGACCTGCACCGTGCCGGCATTGCTCGCGACGGCTTCGACCCCATCCGGCGTCAGCAGGGTCTGGGTTCCGGCCTCGGCGGCGGGACGAAGGGTCACGACCAGGACCAGCTTGGGATCGTAGGGATAGTGCGAGACGGATTTGCCCCGGACCGGCCCCCGGCCGAACACCGTCAGGGTGGCTCTGCCCGGAGGACCATTCACGATGAGGGGCCATCCCTCGACCGTCTGCACCCGTCCCCGCGAAAGCCCGATTTCCCGCTCGCCGGTGCTCAGCACGATGCGCCCGCCGCGCTCGGCGATCCGGCCGGCGACAACGCCGGCCAGCGGAATGTCGGCGCTCGCGGGGCCCAGGCTCAGTCCGGGACCGATCGGACGGACCACCACGGCGCGCCAGGGAGACACCGCCGAAGTGGCCAGCCACTCGGCGAACTCGGTGCGTTCCCGCCGCACCGCCTCGGGGCTCTGCGCCGACGCGGCGTGCGTCAGAACGGCAGCGAGAAGGAGGGTTCCGTGAGGTATGGACATGACCTCAGCATATTAGCCACGTCTTTGCGTCTTTGCGTCTTTGCGTCTTTGCGTCTTTGCGTCTTTGCGTCCTTGCGTCTTTGCGTCTTTGCGTCTTTGCGTCCTTGCGTCCTTGCGTCTTTGCGTCGTCAGTCACCAGCTCCAGAACCGCTCGGGTCGGAGGGCATGCACTTCCTCCAGGGTCGCTTCGCCGGCCAGGAGCTGGGCGATCATGATGCCGGTGATGCCGGCCAGCAGTACGCCGTTGCGTCCATGGCCAGTGGCGTACCAGAGCCCCTCCAGGTCCGGCTCTGGTCCCACGATAGGGAGACCGTCGGGGGTGCCGGGCCGAAGCCCCGACCAGGCTCGCCGGATCCCGGTTCCCTGCAGCACGGGAACGAGCGCTTCAGCCCGTTTCCGGATCTCGGCGACTCCCGTCTCCGTGACCTCCGACACGAACCCCGCGTGCTCCATGGTGGAGCCGGTCCAGGCCTCGCCGTGGCGATGAAGCACGTAGCCGCCATGGCCAAACACGATGGACGGCTTGGCTTCCCCGGGCCAGGGGTAGGCCACCATCTGCCCCCGAACCGGTTCGACCGACAGCGGACGGGGCAGGTTCCCGATCCGGCCGGTCCACGCGCCGGCCGCAAGCACCACCTGGTCGGCCGGATGCCAGGCCCGGCCCTGGACTCCGGTCACCCGTCCGCCCGATCTGGTCAGCGAGGTGATCGTGTCGGCGACGGTCTCGACCCCGAGGCGGGCCGCGTCGGCCCGGAGCGCTTCGACCACTCGAACCGGGTTCACCGAGCCATCGCGGGGTGCGTGAAGGCCCCCGTGGGTCGCTTCGAGCCAGGGCCAGTCCCGCCGCACTTCCTCGGGATCGAGCCATTCGCAGTGGTGCCCGTGCTGGCGCTGCCGGGCCACCCGGTCGCGCAGCAGGTCCACCTCGGCTTCATCTGCGGCTGCCTGGAGAATCCCTCCCTCCCACAGCTCGATGTCGGTGCCGGTGGACTCGCGCAGCTCCTGGGCGTGATCCCGGTAAAACTCCCGGCCCGCGATACCGAGCTCGAACATCTCTTCACCCACCGGCGCGTCGATCTGGGGCGCCAGCATCCCCGCCGATGCCCTCCATGCGGCTCCCGGCTCTTCTCCCCGCTCGATGACCCGGACCCGGCGACCCAGCAAGGCGATCTGCCGGGCGCACGCCGCCCCGACCACGCCTCCACCGACGACGACAACTTCAGGCGCAGCCGTCATTTGGGCCTCGACGAAACTTTTTGAAACGTCCGCCGTACTGTACTTTGCTGCCGCGTGGTAGCAAAATCAGTCGGTAACCTTGGAAGGAAGGATACCATGGTCCGGAATGTGGTCGGGTTTGCCGGGGTGGCACTGGTGGCCATGCTCGCGCTGAAGCTGCTGGGAGGGCTGTTCGGCTTTGCGATCAGCATCATCATGATGCTGCTCTGGCTGGCCTTCTGGGGCTTCATCATCTACCTGATTCTGCGGGTGCTGAGCCCTTCCACGGCGGATCGGATGCGTGAAACGATTCGGGGCAAGCCATAACCAGGGAGTAGCGAGTTGCGAAGAGCGAAGAGCGAAGAGGGAAGGCTG
>DATFGC010000290.1:0-9668 GCA_035249765.1 Gemmatimonadales bacterium
ATCCGTCGGGGGAAATCAGCACCTCGTCCGGGGGAGGGGGCTGGCTGCCCGGCACGCCACCGGGCGCCGGCGGTCCGGTCACCCGGACCACGGTCTTGATGTCGGTCCCGTCATAGCGCATCGAGAGCAGGCCCTCGGTGCCCGCCCACACATAGACCCGGTTGGGGTCGGGCCCGGCATGGGGAGCATTGCGGCCCTGCGGAGTGGCGCCGGTGCCGGTCCATGCGATCCGGGTCACTGCGCCTCCTCCGGCGGGCAGCCAGACATACTCCAGCTCCGCGGCGCCGCTGTGGCCGCCGAAATCCTCGAGCGTGCGCATCCGGTGCAGCCGGGAGCCCCGCACCGCGTGGAGCCGGCTGCCGTCCTTCGAATAGCCCAGCTTGTCGTAGAACGCCGAGCTGCGGGTCAGACGTTCCGGCTGTCCCCGGCCGTCGCTCGCCACCCGGAAGATGTCGCCCCCCGCCGAGTCGCTCCAGGTGACGTACGCGATGTGCCTGCCGTCGGGTGACCAGACCGGAGCGTGCTCCACCACCTCCGCCCGGGTCAGCCGCCGGGCCCCCGCAAGGATTGCCGGTGCATGGGTCGCGCTCCCCGCCCCGCCCCTGCCCGGGGGAAGATCAGCGATCCAGAGCCGGTCCAGCGCGGCGAACACCACCCGTTTGCCGTCGGGCGAGGGCCGCGCCCCCCGGATCTGGGACACGGTCAGCACCGAGTCGTTGATCGGGTATTCGAATTTGGCCAGCGGACCGAGCTGCTGCTCCACCTCCGCGGTGAAGGGGATCTCGGTCACCGCGCCGGAGGGGATCTCCACCCGGCGCAGCTTGCCGCCGTAGCTGGTGATCAGCGCCTTCGAATCGGGAGTGAACGCCGAGCCGGGATAGACATCCCGGTCGCGTATTCCGCCGCCCTGGTGGTCGTCGCGCTGCACGTCCATCACCAGCCAGTGCTCCTGCCCGCTGGACAGATCCAGCAGCTTGAGCGCCTCGCGGGCGTCGTACCGCGTGGCATAGACCAGCCAGCGTCCGTCCGGGCTCGGCACCGGGCGGAAGGCGCCCTCCAGCTCATGGGTGCGCACCAGCACCCGGCCGGTCTCCCGGTCGAGCTGACCGATCTGGTACACGCCCACGACCCGGGCCGAGCTCCTGGGCCCATGGACCGGGCCGAGCTCGACCTCGCCGTCTTCGGGAAGCAGCCGGGTGGCGAGTCCTCCGCCCAGGCTGCCGCGGAGATTGACCCAGAGATGACGGGGATCGTTGCCGAACGCGGCGCCGAGGTGTGCCGGCGGCGCCGGTCCGGCGGAAGCGCCGGCTCTCCGGATGCCGCTCATCTGCACTCCGGAACCCCCGTCCTTGTGATAGAGCCAGAGCTGGGTGCCCTTGGTGGCGATCACGTAGCGACCGTCAGGACTCCAGACCGGAGAGACGTAGCTCTCCCGCTCTCCGGTGGTGAGCGCCCGCGGATTGGCGCCGTTGCTGTCGGCGATCCAGATGTTCTCGGAGCCATCCCGGTCGCTCACGAACACGACCTGTCGTCCGTCCGGGGAGTATCTCGGCTGCATGTCGTAACCCGCGCCGCTGGTGATCCGCCGCGCCGTACCCCCCGCCACCGGGAGGGTGTAGAGATCCCCCAGCAGCTCGAACAGGATGGTGCCGCCGTCCGGGGAGAGATCCAGCGAAATCCAGGTTCCTTCCGAGGCGGTGAACCTGAGCGTCCGGGCCGGAATGAGCGGCAGCGATTTCGCGGCTGCCGCGGCCTTGGCCGAGCTGTCGTTCTGGGCCGGGGTCTGGGCGTACGCGGGGGCAACGAGAAACGCGGTCAGCGTGGGGACGAGTGCGAAACGAAGTGATCGAGGCATGAAGAAACCTCTGGGACGCGGAGGACGCAAAGACGCAGAGACGCAAAGACGCAAAGACGCAAAGACGCAAAGACGCAAAGACGCAAAGACGCAAAGAGAAACCTACATCGGGCTATCTTTGGGCGCATGTCGGCTCCACTCTACGCCGAGCTGCCCGCCCCGCCTCCGCTTGACGCTCTGGTGCACTGTTTCTGGTTCCTCCGGGGATCGCTCATGGGCGCGCCCTCTCAACCGGTGCTGCCGGACGGCCGGATGGAAATCGTCCTCCACCTGGCCGAGCCGTTCGCGGAAGTGGGCACCGACGGGGTCGCGAGAGGCCAGGCCGAGGTACTGCTGGCCGGGCAGCTTATGGCGCCGATCAGCCTGATGCCGCAGGGGCCGGCCGACGTGATCGGAATCAGGTTTCGGACCGAAGCCGCCCGGAGCATCATGGGGTTCTCCGCCCTGGCGGCGACGGGGCGGGTGGAGGGGCTGGCCGCGTTTCATGCGAGGCTGGCGGGGGCGTTGCAGGGCGCAATGGCGCAATGGCGCAAAGGCGCAACGGGAAGCGGCAAGGGCGCTATGGCGCAAAAGCGCAACGAAGAAACCGTCGCGACGCTTTCGGCGGTACTGCGGGAATTCGTGCGGGACGAGCCCTCGCCCATGGTGCGGGAAGCGGTACGCGCCCTGGCGCGCCCCGACGGCGTGCCGCTCCGGGAGCTGGCAGGGAAGCTCGGGGTCACCCTCCGGACCCTGGAGCGGCGGGTGACTGCGGACACCGGGCTCGGCCCCAAGCCGCTCCAGCGGGTGCTCCGGTTCCGGAGCGCCCTCCGGCTGCTCGAGCGGACGCCCCGGGGCCGGTGGTCGGGTGCGGCAATCCGTGCGGGGTACTATGACCAGGCTCACATGATCCGCGAGTTCCGCAGCTTCGCCGGCATGCCGCCCTCGGAGTACTTCGGGGCTGAGGTGCCGCTGTCCCGGGCGATTCAAGGGCTGTAAGCGGTAAGCGGTAAGCGGTGAGCGGTAAGCGGTGAGCGGGGTGTCGCTTTTGTACAATTCCTCGTGAGTACTCCAGCCCAGATTACCCTGCAGTCACTTCATCGGAGCGTTCCCCTTGGCCGTCATTCGTCGCTTCGTGTTCGCCGGGCTGCTCGCCGCGGCGGCGGCTCCTCTCTCGGGTCAGGCCCGCTCCCCCTCCGACGCGCTGAGATGGCTGGCCGGATGCTGGGAGCTCCAGCAGGGCGCCCGGGTCACTCTGGAAATGTGGATGCCGCCGGCCGGTGGACTGATGCTGGGCGCCAGCCGCACCACGGTAAACGGACAGGTGCGGGAGTTCGAGCAGCTCCGGCTGGCGTGGCAAGGCGACACCCTTGTCTACATCGCGCGGCCTTCGGGTCAGGCCGAAACGTCGTTCAGGACCACGGTGGTGGCGGAGGACGGATTTACGGTGGAGAACCCGGCTCACGATTTCCCCCGGCGGATCAGCTACCGGAAGCGGGGGGCGGATTCGCTGGTGGCGCGGATCGAGGGCGGGACCCGGAGCATCGACTTCCCGATGCGACGGGTGGGGTGCGGAGCGCCGGCCGGCTGATCGATTCGCGGCGGGTCAGTTGACCCGCTGCACCCAGCTCCGGTCCCGGAGCGGCTCGGCACGCACCGAGTACTGCAGCGCCCGGGCAATCGCGCAGGAGGAGTAGAAGACGTCGGGGTTGCCGACGATCGAGACGGACTGGCCCGCCGTCAAGACGGCACCGGTGACCTTGTTGCCGGTCCCGGCGGTCTGAAGCGAGCCCAGCACGATGACGATCCCGTCGAAGATGAAGTTGCCCTGGATGTTGAGGTCGCCCGCCACCAGCAGGATTCCCTGGCCCCGGCCGGTGTTCACCACCATGCTTCCGGGCGAATAAATGATCGGGAAATAGCCCTGGCATTGAGTGACCACGCCGGCGGCGGGGGCGGCAAACGGCTCCCCCCAATTGAGGGTGTTCGCCCCGTTGCACCGGGAGGGCGAGCCGGTGACCGTCGGGGTCATTCCGGTGTAGCTCCCCCCGGGCAAGGTCAACGTCGCCATCCCTTTCAAGGTGTTGAACGGCGAGGTGAAGACCGAATCGACCAGGGTGGAGTCGAACTCGATCTCGGCGGGTGAGCCAATGACGGAGGACGCCCCGTGGGCGGTGACCGCCTGGCCGCTCCGGGCGCCGGCCTTGTTGATCCCCGGGGCACAGCCGGTCCAGTTGGGCGGGTTGGTGTCGAAGCCGGTGATGTCGATGTTCCCGCCCGCGGTGACACCGTCCTGCGCGGTCACGGCGGCCTGGATGTCCAGGTCGGGAATCGCCAGCCGGAGGTACCGACCCAGGTATCGGGTGGCGATCACGTTTCCGGACGCACCGAGCTGGTCGCCCCGGACGCGGAGCAGGAATTTGCCCCCCCTCATCCGGGTCAGTACCTGGCTGTACCGTCCGCTCGGGCCGACCATTACCGAGGGGAATGCGCTGTCGCCGTAGATCCCGTAGGTGTTGTAGGCGACCGACCAGTTGGCCAGCATGTCGTTCAGGCCGGCCTCTGCCGCCTCGGTCGCCTGGGTCGCCCGGACCGCGGACCGCCCGCCCGCCATTTCCTGCCGGCTGGCGACGAAGACGCCGGAGATGAGAGCGGCGATCACGACCATCGCGATCAGCGACAACACCAGGGCAAGGCCGCGTTCGTCGCGGCGCAGAGCCGTCAGTCGTGCTCGTCGCATGGAGCCTCCTCGCTCAGCGGGCGTTGCGCAGCAGGACCCGCAGCGCCAGGGAATCCCTCAGCATTGCGCCCACCCCGCCGCCCAGGGTCGTCACCGGCCGGTAGCCCTGGGACCGCACGGTGAGGTCGATCGTCCGGACGGACGAGGGAGTCGTCGTACTCGCTCCGAACTGATTCCGGTAGACGAGCTGGAGCCCTCCGGCCCCGAGCGGGCCGACTACGGGCTCCATCCCGCCCGATCCGCTCAGGGACTGCGCCCCGAGGTATTGGCGCCCGCCGCTGGTGGTGATCGCGAGCTGCATCAGCTCGAAGGTGCGGACCGGCCCCGGAACGTGGTAATCGGCCACTACCAGCCCCGCGGTGCCAACCGCGAGCGCGGGCGAGCCGTCCGGACAGGTCGAATTCTGCGGCGGCCCCAGGATGGGAAGCTGAACCCACTGGTCGTCGGTGACCGACAGCGAGTCGCGATCGGCGAATACCAGCAGGCTGTCGCGGATCATGATCGGGAGCCGGTAGCCGGAGTAGGTCGGCCCCTTCTTGATACGAACCTCGTTGTTGCTGACCTGGCAGGTCATTCCCGAATTCCGCATGGCCCAGTAGGTCACGCTGTTGCCGTTGATGGCGATCAGGTCGGACATCCCGCCGCCGTCAACGTTGTTGACCTCGCGGAGCTCCGCGGCCACCGTCTGGCTGCCGGACCGGAGCGTGATCTGGGCCCCGGCCCTCTCCCCACCGGTCCGGTGGACCTTTTCCATGAGCCGCATCGAGGCATAGATCAGGCTGGCGGTGGCCACAAAGATGATCATGGCCAATAACATCTCGACCAGCGTGAAGCCGGCTCGAGGATGGTCGGCGGAGCGGGTGGTCAGGGGCACAGGAGGGTGGCCCTCACGGTCATGCCCAGCTGTCGCGGGCCATTGGAGACGGTGACCGTTACCGCCACGGTCCGGCTCCGGCCGGTCCCGGCAACCGTCCAGCTCTCGGAGCCATGGAGGGAGGTGGCCGAGCCGCTGGTGACCGACGCGCAGGTCGGAGTCGTTGCCGCAGCCGCCAGGCGGAGATTGTCGATCCGGCTCGCCGCCACGGCGCTGGCCGCGGTGCGAAGCCGCCCGTCCCGGAGCATGACGGTAATGCTGCCCGCCGTTTGCAGCAGCGCCAGGATCCCCACCGAGAGGATCCCGACCGCGATCAGGACCTCGATCAGGGTGAAGCCGTCGCGTCCTCGGGAGACCCTCACCGCACCACACTCCCGCGGCCAATCACCACGACCGAGTCCCTGGCGGCTCCCCGCGCCAGGCGAACCTTTCCGGTTCCGGTCCCGTAGCCCCGGGGGTCGAAGACGATCGAATCGAAGGTCGCTGTCACGCTCAGGCGGTACTCCGCGGCCAGGTCGGTCACCCAGCCGACCGTATCGCGAGTGCTCGAAAATGCTGCCACCAGTCGCGGCTCCGCCTCGCTCCAGAATCGCCCGCCGGACACCCTGAACACCACCGTGCGGCCGCCATGCTGGGCGGCCTGGCGCGCCGCCGCGAGGTGATTGAACATGGCGGCGCGGGCGCTCTTCACCTGAGCGCGATCTCCGATGCGGGTGATGGCGGGAAGTGCGGTCAGCGTCAACAATCCGATGATCGCAAGTCCTATCATCAGTTCCAGGAGGGTGAACCCGCGAGTTCGGCTGGAGGTGCGGCGGACGCAGGACTGGTCCGGTCTCATGTGGCCGCTGGACCGCACGGTCGGTGCCAGCATTTCGGCGGGTTTTTGCGGCGGCGCAAGTCAAAGGTTGCGTTGAGGATGACACTTGTTGCAGCCGGTGTCCGCCGGCCACGACCGGAATTCTCGACGGCATTTCGCAGGGGCCATTGGCTTTGAGCGGGCCGGTGGAGCCGGGCGGATGACGGGTGAAGCTTTGGTCATCTTCGCCGAAGCGGGAGGGCTGGTTCTTCGCTCTTCGCGACTCGCTAGCCCCTAGTTCGCAGGCTCCGCGACCAGCTCCCTGATCCGATTACGGGCTTCCCGAACTTTCGGCTGGAGGCCCGGATCGGCGTCCTTCCAGTTGTCGATAAACCTGCCGTAGTAGTACCGGGCCCGTTCCTTATGCCCCTTGGCCTGGTAGAGCTCGGCCAGCCGGAACCACCCGGCCGGCTGCCAGGTGGTGTACGCCAGCGGCGCCCAGTTCCCCTCCGCGTCGTCGGCCCAGCGCTGGTAATACACCAGGGCCGAGTCCGGCATGCCGGAACGATCGAATGCCTCCGCCATCTTGAAATGGACGCAATACCCGCAGGTTCCGGGGAGTCGCCGATAGGCGGCCAGCGCCTGGGAAAGAGTTTCGGCTCGCATCCCGAGTACGGTGCTCCTGCTCAAGCTCCGCAGGTAATTCCTCACCCGGCCAGGCGAGTCGCCGGGACTGCGTTCGAAGTCCCGGACCAGGGCTTCGGTGCGATTCCGGTCACCCGCATCCGCGGAGATGCGAATGAGGAGGGGCAACGGCCGTTCCTGTGCCGGGATCTCATCCAGGGGGAAACGCCTGAAGGCTTCCTCGAGCACAGCGCGGGCGGCTGCCGAGTCGCCCAGGTAGGCGGCGACCGGGGAGACCCGGCGCGCCAGCTCTTCCAGTGCCACACCCTTCTGTCCGCGGAGGGCCAGCTGCTCCGCCACCGCGAGATGCAGCCGGTCGGCCTCGGCCAGCTTGCCCCGGATCGTCAGCACTCCGGCAAGGAACCGCTGCAGCTTGAGCCGAACGTTGGGGTTGCCCCGGTATTGTTCGAGCTGGCGGGTGATTTCTGCTTCGGCGGCGACAAAGTCCCGCCGGCTCAAGAGCAACACCAGACCCAGCTCGCTGAGTGTCGGCCCGGCCGGTAAGCGGTCCCGCATGCTCTGGAGGGTCGCGGCCGCGGCGTCGAATTTCGCCTGCTGGATCTCCGCGTAGAATACATTGCCCATGGCCAGCGCGTTCTCCGGCTCCAGCTTTACCGACTGACGGTAGGCCTCCTCGGCGGCGGGCAGGTCACCCCGGAAGAAATTGATCACGCCGAGATTATTGAACGCCCAGCTGTCGCCGGGGTACTCGGCGAGGATGGAGCCCAGCGCCGCCGCGGCGCTGTCCAGGTCGCCCACGACATCGGAATAATAGGAGTTCTCGGTAAGCTTCCGCTCCCTGAAGGTGAGCCGCTCCCGAAGCCGGAAGGCTCTGGTGACCGCTTCCGCGGCCTGGGACTGGCGCTCTCCTTCGTTGAACAGCGCGACCCCCAGCTTTCGCCACGCCATGGCGAAGCCGGTATCCGCCGCGACCGCCTCCTCCAGGCGCGCGATGGTTCCGCGCCGGTCTCCGGCATTCTCGGCCCGAAGGGCCTGGGAATATTTCCGCAACGCCTCCAGCGAGCCGGTGGTCACTTCGGCCAGCGGGGCATTGCCGCGAATACTGCGCAGCGATTCGCCGATTCGCTCCCGGAGCTGCTTGGAGACCCGGTCCACCGCATCGAGGATGGCGGTCGAGTCCCGTGCAGTGTGGCGCGCGGTGGCGAGCACTTCACCCGACTGGGCGTTCACCAGCTGAGCCGAGACCAGGAGACTGGGGCCGACCTGCTGGAGCTCGCCCGCTACCACCGCCTTCCAGCCTTGGCGCTCGGCGATTTCGCGCGCCAGCGCCAGGTTCACCGGGAGGGAGTCCGCGACCTGCATGCGCCGCAGCACCCGGCGCACGTAATCGGCCTCGACCGGTGACACCAGCTTCGACTGACTGAAGTCCACCCGGAAGGCCTGGGTTACCGCGGGACCGAGCATCGAGTCGCGGGTGGTATTGGTGAAGTCGGCTATGATCAGCCGCTCCCGCTCGCCCAGCTTGCCGCTGGCTACCAGGGTGCCCACCGGTCCGATTCCGAAGGAGCGCATGGCCATATAGCCGGCAGTGACCAGTCCCAGCGCGGCGAACGCCGCGACACCTCCGGTGACGGCCCGCCGGAGGGTGAGGCTGGACCGGAAGCCGCCGGAGGCCGGCGTGAAGGTCCCCCCGGGCCGCAGGGCGCGGCGATTGTGCACTCGCGCCGCCAGCAGGACGATCGGAAGCCCGACCGCGAGCAGAACCACTGCCGCCGGGAAGAACCAGTCGGGGAGTCCGAGCAGCGAGCGCAGCCCCCAGGCGGCCGCCAGCACCACCGCGCCGGCGGCGGCGAACGCGCCCAGCACCGAGGGAAGGGACCACACCCTCGGGGTTGGGGGTGGGGGATTGGGGGTTGGGGATGGGACACTGCGCGGGGTGGAGGTTACCGGTGCGGTGATCACCTCCTCCAACCCCGAGAGGAGTTCCTCCGCCCGCTGATACCGGTCGGCAGGGCGCTTCTCCATGCAGCGGGCGATAATCGCCGCCAGCTCCGGCGGCACCGAGGGTCGCTGCTCGAGGATGGGAGCGGCGGTCCGCCCCAGGTGGGCCGCGATGACCGCCTGGGCCGTGGCGCCCCGGAAGGGAGGCTCGCCCGCGAGGAGCTCGTAGGCCAGCACCCCGACCGAATAGAGATCGGCGCGCTGATCGATCGGGTCGCCGGCCGCCTGTTCCGGCGCCATGTAGGAGGGCGTGCCGATCGAGACGCCGGTCCCGGTCAGCCGGCCGGCCTCGTCCGCGGCGCTCAACGCCTTGGCGATGCCGAAGTCGGTGACGACGGCGTGCCCGTGGCTGAGCAGGACGTTGTCGGGCTTGATGTCCCGGTGGATGAGGCCCTGGCCATGAGCGTAGACCAGCGCATCCACCAGCTCGCGAAGGATCCGCACCGCGTCCGGCACCGGGAGCTCTCCCTCGCGTTGCAGTCGCGCCCGGAGCGATTCGCCCTCGACATAGGGCATGGTGTAGTAGAGTGCGTCACCCGCCCGGCCGGCGGAGAGCAGGGTCACGATGTGGGGATGCTGGAGCGAGGCCGCGAGGCGAACCTCGCGCTGAAACCGGTCGGCGGAGAGCACTGCGCCGAGCTCGCTGGGAAGCACCTTCAGGACCACCAGCCGGCCGAGGGCCATTTCCTCGGCCAGGAACACCCGGCTCATGCCCCCGCCACCGAGCTCGCGCTCGATGCGGTATTGGGAACCGAGGGAGGCTTTGAGCTGCTCCAGG
>DATFGC010000291.1:0-5347 GCA_035249765.1 Gemmatimonadales bacterium
CCAGCTCCGGGGGCCCGCCGGGCACCGGCGGCCCTCCGAGCTCGACCCGGAAGTGGAGCCGGTCGAGCTCCCCGAGCCGGACGAATCCCATAGGCAGAACGCGATTCGACAGCTCGTTGGTAGCGGTGTCCACCGCGCCCGGTGCGGTAGAGAGGCCGAGTCCCATGGCCAGGTGGCGGTCATCCAGTCCTCCCATGATCCCGCCGAAGAAACCCTGGAACGGCGGCGCGAGCATGGAGCCGGCCTCGCTGCTGGTCCAGATGTGTCCCGCGTGGCCGGTGACCCGGATGGCCGGCGCGATCCGCCCCGAGGCTTCGGCGCCGAGGCTGCGAAATCTCCGCCGTTCCCGGGAGATCACGTCGCCCTCGCAATTGACGCCCTGCTCCTCGTAGCTGCCGATCGCCCCGCCGATACCGAGACGGAGGCCTCCGCCCGGGCCGGGTTCGACGGTCACCGGCGCGTTCTGGAGCATGAACAGGCAGACCGGAGCGATCCAGTATCGTCTCGGCATCGGCAACCCGGTGTTGGAAATCAGCGCGGCATGGTCAACAGGCGCTTCCAGCGGATCGCGGTCAGAAAGGGCAGCGGCCTCCAGTGCCCCGGATCGTAGCTGAAGTAGATGATCATCGGGCTGCCCTGGATGTTGCGGCGGGGAACGAACCCCCAGAACCGGCCGTCGCGGCTCCCGTCCCGGTTGTCCCCCAACATGAAGAATGAGTCCCTCGGAACCACCAGCGGCCCCCAGTCACGGGAGGTGGGATGATACCCCGCGGGATCCTTCCCCGCGAAGAACGGGAGCTGCCACCGGCGCATCTCGGGATCGGGCGGCTCGGGATCGCCGGACCCGAGGCGCTGGACGTAGGGCTCCTGGACCGGGCGGCCGTTGCGGGAGAGCTCGCCGGCGACCATCCCGACGGTGTCGCCCGGCACGCCGATCAGCCGCTTGACGAGAATGGAGTCTTCGATCGGGGAGCGGAACACCACGATGTCGCCCCGGCGCGGCTCCCGTACCCCGGGAAGCCGCCCGCCGATCAGGGGGACTTCGGCACCATAGAGGGCCTTGTTCACGAACAGAAAATCACCGACCAGCAGGGTCCGCTCCATACTGCCGGAGGAAATCCGGAATGCCTTGACCAGGAAGGTGCTCAGGACAAACCAGACCGCGAGCGCAATCGCGATGGACTTGGCCCAGCCCCAGGCCCAGGACCGGAACCGTGCCGACCGCTCGGTCATCCCGGCGGCGGTGGCGCGGGCGGGTTCTGCTTCTGTTGCTCCAGCTGCTTGCGGGAATAATCCATGAAGAGCAGGAGGCGCCGCGCCGCGCTCCGCATCGCCGCCGAGGAGTCCGTGTCCCGGAGCGCTTCGAGCAGCTGCTGGAAGACCACCGGATATCCGGCCGGGACCGGGCGGCTCCCCATGCCGCTGATGTTCCGCGACATGGTACCCACGAACATCCGGAGTGAGGCCGAGTCAGGCGTGCCCTGCAGAAAGGTGAACTCGATCCACCGCCCCGCCTGGAGATGGTAGGAGAGGGTGCTGAGCGCTTCGAGCCGGGTTTCGACCGGATGACCCGGATCGCGCACCACGGATTCCACTGCCGACAGGAGCCGCTGGTCACCGACCAGGGCGGATACGGCGCGGAGGGTCCGGGCCCGCGCCGGAGAGATCTCCGGCGCAGCCCAGAGCGCCGCCAGGGCAACCGCCATCGCGTCGGGACACGACTGGACCAGCGCTCCCGCGCCGGTGAACACGGAATCGGTGCCCTCGCTGCGTGCCGTCTCCACCCGGGTGGCGCAGTCCGTCGCTTCCGACGACTCGGGGGAGGCATCGGATCCTTCGGGAGGACATCCGGTGCCCAGCAGAATCACCAGCAGTGCGGTCGCGGGACGCATGAAGCTCCGGAGGTGAGGGAAGTCCATCGCGCAATCTACTCTGGCACCGGGGTCTCGAAATAGACGAGCGGGTTTCCCCGGTAGGATCTCCGTCCCACCTCGCGAAACCCGCACTTGCGGTAGAACTCTCCGGCGCCGGCCGGTGCGTCGTAGGCGTCGAGACGGATCGCGTCGGCCGGCCAGTCGCGGGCGATGCGGAGCGCCTGCTCAAGGCAGCGACGCCCTATGCCGGCCCGCTGCCGGCCCGGCACCACCGCCATGGACGTCAGATAGAGCGGTCGGACGGAGGGGGTGAAGTAGGACGTATCGATGGCCCACGGCTTCCTGGTCGCGAGCCGGAGCGTGGCGATGATCCGGCCCCGGCTCCGGACCACCCACACTGTGGAGGTCCGGAGGTCGAATCGCACTCCCTTTTCCGAAGCCGCTCCGGACCAGTGACCCTTGCCGAAGCGCAGGGTCAGATCCTCCGCGGCGGCATTGCGGAGGGCGGCGATCTCGGCGGCATCGGCCGGAGTGGCCGCCACCAGGCGAAAACCCCTGCCCCTCGCTCGACCCTTTGCCCCGCCAGCCGTCCAGCCGCCCAGCCGTCCAGTCACCTTGTTCAGGGCACCGGCCGCGGCGCTTTCCGGGGCATCATCTCGTCCCGGTTGGCGATGTGATAGACCGTCCAGGCCACCACCGTCGCCGCCTGCTTCAGGTCGTCGATCACCAGCCGCTCGTAGGTGTCCACGTTCGAGTGGTGGGTCCGGAGGCTGTACTCGATCGGGTCCTGGATGAAGTTGAATCCGGGCACCCCCACCCGGTCGAAGGACAGGTGGTCGGTCCCGCCGGTGTTGCCGTCGCGCACCGCGAGCACGCCGAGGTCGCGGAAGGGCGAGAGGATCTGCTCGAAGATGGGAACCGCGGCGCTGTTGGACTGGCTCCAGATGCCCCGGATTTTCCCGGTGCCGTTGTCGAGGTTGACATAGGCCGAGATCTTCGGCAGCTCATCCCGGTGGATCCGGAGATAGCGGTTGGAGCCGATCAGGCCCTGCTCTTCCCCGGTCCAGAGTCCGATCCGCACGGTGCGGCGCATCGGCAGGCCCAGGGTCTTGAGAATCCGGATCGCCTCCATCATCACCACCGAGCCGGCGCCGTTGTCGGTGGCGCCGGTGCCCGAATGCCAGCTGTCGAAGTGGGCCCCCAGCATCACCACTTCGTCCGCCTTGTCGGTGCCGCGAATTTCCGCGACAACGTTGGCGGGCGTCCGGTTGTCGTCGAGGAACCGGGTTTGCGGGTTGAGCTCCACCCGCGCCGGCAGTCCGCGCTGCGCCACCCGGTAGAGGGTGCCGTACTGCTCGTGCGCCACCAGCAGGTTGGGCACCGGATTGTAGATGCTGTCCCGGGCCGACCGGCCGTCAAAGTGACCGCCGTTCCGGATGATCCCGTAAGTCCATCCGGAGGGCTGGAGCACCGCGGCGGGCTGCTCGCTGCGCAGCAGCCGGGCAGCCGCGGCGTTGAGGGCCGCCTGGCGGGCGAAATTACTCGGCCCACCGCCCTGGCGGGCGCCTTGCGCCGGCGGTGCCGGAGGCGCGAGCAGGTCCTCGAGCGCAATGCGGCGGTCCCGGGGCTCGAACTCCGGCCCGATGATCGCGGGCGCGCCCCGCAGCACGCAGGCTCCTTTGAGCTTGCCGGTGTACTTCGCCAGGTCGGCGGAGTCCCGCACCTCGAAGGCCACCACCGGACAGGTGATCGTCCCCTTGGTGCTCCCGCTCCAGGCCTGGGGATACGCGTCGAGCGGCTTGGTCCACGGCTCCAGGATCCGGCCGCTGTAGGAGACGATCTCCCATCCCCGCCCGAAGGTGGTGTCCCAGGGCTCGACCTTCACGTTGGCCAGGCCCCAGGAGCGAAAGGTCTCCGCCGCCCACTCGTTGGCCTTGCGGCTGCCGGGCGAATTGGTGAGCCGGGCGCCGATGACGTCGGTCAGATAGGACGCCAGGTCGTTGACCTTGGAGCGGTTGAGTCCCTCGTCCCGGATTTTCTGGACGGCGGAGAGATCCACCCGCTCCATGACGGTCTGGGAGGAAGCGGGAGCAGCGGAGATGGCGAGCACACAGCCAGCCATCGCGAGGGCGCGAGCGAGATTCATGGTCCGGATATCCTCGAGGGAGATTCAAGGCTAATACGTCCCGGCCTCCGGGGCTGTTGACCCGGGAGCCGGCGTGAGTCGTCGCGAGGCCCGAAGGGCCTCCAGTCATCGCGAGGCCCGAAGGGCCGAAGCGATCCCCTCACCTACGGCCGGGCCATCGCGGCGAGCCGGCGCTCGATTTCGCTCCGGGGAATCCAGCGGCCCGCCACCATCACCCCGGCGCGCCGGGCCACGTTGCCGATGTCGGCCAGCGGATTGGCGTCGAGCAGGATCAGGTCCGCGCGCTTGCCATACGCGATGGTTCCCGCGTCGGCGGTGCCCAGCATTTCCGCCACGGTGCGGGTGCCGGTGGCCAGAGCCTGCCAGGGGGTGAGTCCGGCCGCGACATAGGTGCCCAGCTCCCGGGTGGTGGAGAACCCCGGAGCATTCCAGAGCTGGGGCGCGTCGGATCCCAGCACGATGCCGACCCCGGCGTCGTGCAGCCCCTTCAGAATCCGGCGCCGGAGCGCGATGAATTCCCGCCGCATCTCCGGCGTCATACCCGGCGCGTTGCGGAAATTGTTGGTCGCCGTGCTCCAGCCCTGGATCATGGCTTCCGACACATGACGCAGATCGGGCCGGGCGGCGAGCTGCTCCACCGGATCCTCCCCCGCCATCGCCTCCAGGAAATACTCGGTGGGGACGATCCACACCCCGGAGGCCTTGGCCGCCGCGATCAGCGCCGGCAGGCGCGACAGATCCAGCTGGTTGACCAGGTTGACCCCGAAGAAGCCCCCCTGGGCCGTGGTGAGGGTTGCCCCCGGCTGGAGCATCGCCTCCACGAAGCCGTCGATATGGTCGATGGTCCAGTAGCGCGCTTCCAGGGCGCGGTGCAGCCCCACGTCCAGCGGGACATGCCCCGCGAAGCGGATGCCGACCCGGTCCGCCGTGGCGGCCAGGGAGTCGAATGCCGCCCGGCTCACTCCCGGATGAATCTTGAGGAAATCGTAGCCCATCGCCTTCTCGGCCAGCACCATGCGCACCGCCGAGTCGGGAGTCGGCACGCTGCCCCCGCTGAAGGAGGGACCCGAAGTCCAGATCCGCGGGCTCAGGATCTCGCCCCGCGCGGCGCGGTCGCGGAACGGCAGATGGCGGGGCGTGCCGAGCATGCTGCGCACCGTGGTGACCCCGTTGAGGGCGAAGAGCTCGAGCACCCGGGCGATGGTCGAGTCGGGCGCATTCCCCGGCGGCACGTGGGCGTGCATCTCGGCGAGCCCGGGGATCAGGTACTTCCCTGCGCCGTCCACCCTTGTGGCGCCCTCGGGAACCGGTATCGAGGTGCTGGGCC
>DATFGC010000292.1:0-2578 GCA_035249765.1 Gemmatimonadales bacterium
CGCAGCGTGGTCGCGCTGGCCCGCGAGCAGCCGGTGCCCGAGCTCTTTCTGGTCTATCTCAACCGGCTCTCGGACTACCTCTTTACCCTGGCCCGGCTCGCGAATCGTCGCGACGGCCGCGGCGACGTGATCTGGTAAGGGTGGAGCCGCTGGTCCGGATCACCCACACCGCGGGCAGTTATCCCGTGCTGGTCGAGCCGGGGCTGCTGCAGCGGCTCCCCGCCCTGGCGGCGGAGGTGCTGCCCAGCCGCCGGCTGGTGGTCATCACCGACCGCACCGTGGCCCGCGCGGTCATCCATCCCCTCGAAGTCCCCACCCTGGTGGTCGCCCCCGGCGAAAGCTCGAAATCGAGGTCGAGATGGAGCGCGCTCACCGACCGGATGCTCGATCTCGGGTACGGGAGAGACTCGGCGATCGTGGCGATCGGCGGCGGGGTGATCGGGGACCTGGCCGGGTTCGTGGCGTCCACCTACCTCCGCGGAATTCCCTGGCTCTCGGTCCCGACTTCGCTGCTTGCGATGGTGGATGCGTCCATCGGGGGGAAGACCGGGGTCAACGCGCACCAGGGCAAGAATCTGGTGGGGACCTTCCACCCGCCGGCGGCGGTGCTGGCCGATCCCGCCGTGCTCGCCACCCTGCACCCCGAGCACCTCGGCGCGGGCCTGGTGGAGGCGGTCAAGCACGGAGTGGTGGCCGACGCGGGATACTTCGCCTGGCTGGGTGAGCACGCCGAAGGGCTGCTGGCCCGGGACATCACCCTGCTGAACGAGCTGGTCGCCCGGAGCGTTGCCATCAAGGCGGAGGTGGTGGCCGAGGACGAGCGGGAGCAGGGCCGCCGTGCGATTCTCAATGCGGGGCACACCATCGGCCACGCCATTGAGCGGGTCAGCGGATACACCGTGATCCACGGCAATGCCGTGGCGATCGGCTTGGTGGTGGAGGCGCTGCTGGCCCATCGGCTCGGACTGGCGGAGCGCGCCCTCGCGCCGACCATCCGGCTGGCCCTGGAACAGTTCGATCGCCCCACCATGCTCGATCCGGCGTGGGACGACGAGTCGCTGATCGATGCGATGCGTCACGACAAGAAGACCGTGGCCGAGTCACTTCGTTTTTCGCTGCCGATCAAGATCGGAAAAATGGCCGGCGCCGACAGCAATTGGACGGTCCCAGTTTCCGCGGACACGATTCGAACAGTACTTTCAACCGCCCGCGCTTCGGCTACGCTCTATTGAGTTTTGAACGAGGCTACCACCCCCGTCCCCAGCACCCAAACACAAACCCCACAATGAGTTAACGTTATTTCACCACAAAATGTGAACAACAGGAATGTGGCCAAAGTGGAGGAAATCCGGAACCTGTTGAGTAGCACAGTTTTGTGATGTTGACACTGTCAAACGCTTGACCGTCAAAAAATCGTTCCCTAGATTCGTTGGGTCCGTCAGGCCCCCATCCCAAATCGCGACCCGCTTTCGCGGGTGAGTTTCGAGCGAGTTCGCAACCGCGGCATCGACCCCGTGAGAGGTGGCATGTCCCACGTCCGGCAGCGTTCGACCCCCCGCACCCTGTCCAAGTCCGCCCCCAATAATTCCTTCGACCAGTACCTGCTCGACATCCGCAAGCTGCCGATGATCGGGGATCCCAAGGAGGAGATCCGGCTCGCCAAGCGCGCCCGCAAAGGCGACCAGGCCGCGACCGACCGCCTGGTGACCGCCAACCTCCGCTTCGTGATCTCCTACGTGAAGCGGTTCCAGGGGCATGGGCTCGATCTTTCCGAGCTGGTGGCGATCGGCAACGAGGGGCTGCTCAAAGCGGTCCGCAAATTCGATCCCGCCCACGGCGTCAAGTTCATCAGCTATGCGGTCTGGTGGGTCCGCCAGTGCGTGCTCAAGGCGCTGGCCGAGCAGACCCGCACGGTGCGGATCCCGCTCAACCAGAACGCGGCGCTGATGAAGATGGCCAAGATCGAGAGCCTCCTGTCCCAGGAGCTGGGTCGTTCCCCCACCGACGCGGAAACCGCCCAGGTGCTGGACGAGCCGGTGGAAACCATCCGGCAGGCCCGGCTGGTCTCCACCGTCGAGGTTTCCCTCGACGCCCCGGTCGAGCGCCACGACTCCGGCGCCTCGACCTTCGGCGAGCGGGTGGCTGGCACCGGGACTGGCGACATCGAGGACCTGGTGGACACCGGGCTGCGCAAGGAGTTTCTCTCGGCGCTGTTCCGGCGCTATCTCACCCCGCGGGAGCAGCGCATTCTCGCGCTCTATTACGGGCTCGAGGAAGGCAGCGAAGCGCTCACCCTGGAGGGCATTGGCGCCATGCTGGGGGTGACCCGGGAGCGGGTCCGCCAGATCCGGGAGCGGGCCTTCGAGAAGCTCCGCAACGCGCCGGAAGTGAAGCACCTCAGAAATTTCCCTTCGGCTGCATAGAAGCAGGCAACAGGCAATCGGCAATGGGCAGGGTTCCTGCACTCCCATTGCCCATTGCCTATTGGCCCATTGCCTCGCGTCATCGCCCCACGGCTACATTTGAGGGGTGAGCACTCAGCTGCCCCTCTTCCCTCTCCGAATCGTCCTCTTCCCTC
>DATFGC010000293.1:0-4768 GCA_035249765.1 Gemmatimonadales bacterium
ACGGCGTGAGTTCGTGGGGTCCCTGGTTGGCGGCTGGACGGCCGGACCCCTCGCCCTGCTCGGGGGGGCCCGGCTGGACGGCTGGAAACTGCCCGCTCGAGCCAGCTGGCTGCTGGTCCCGATGGACGAGGTGCAGAGCGACCACCTCAAGGCCTACGGCGTCACCTTCCGGGTGCTGGAGCGGGGCGGGAAGGCGGAATGGTTCCTCAACTACCGGAACGGCTCCTTCCTGCTCCCGGCAGATCCCGCGACCGCGCGCGACGCCACTATCGCCGGAGTGTCGGCCCTGCCGCTGGATGACGGGCAGGTGGCCGAGATCCGGGCTGAGCTGGCCCAGGGAAACATGGACGCGGTTCCGCTGGAGAAGGCGCCCAAGGTCGCGGTCTATGCCCCGCCCAACGCGGCCCCGTGGGATGACGCGGTGACGATGGCGCTCCAGTACGCGGGCATTCAGTTCGACAAGGTGTGGGATCCGGAGGTGATCGGCGACAAGCTCCGCACCTACGACTGGCTCCATCTGCACCACGAAGACTTCACCGGCCAGTACTCCAAGTTCTACCTGACCTACGCCGGAGCACCCTGGCTGGTGGAGATGACCGAACGGAACCAGCGGACCGCGCGGCAGCTGGGCTTTGCCAACGTGCCGGCGGAAAAGAAGGCGGTGGCCCGGACCATCGCGGGGTTCGTGGAGCGGGGCGGGTTCCTGTTCGCCATGTGCACCGCCACCGAGACCATCGACCTCGCGCTGGCCAGCGAGGACGTGGATATCGCGGCCAACTTCGCCGACGGCACCCCGATGGATCCCCGGGCCGCCGACAAGATGAACTGGTCCAAGGCCCTGGCGTTCCACAACGCGCGGATGGAGCTCTCCCCGGCCATCGCGGTGTATTCCGAGATCGACGGACATCAGGTGAACTCCCCCGACCGGCGTCAGCCGCTGGGCGCCTTCTCGCTCTTCAACTTCAGCGCGAAGATCGACCCGGTGCCCACGATGCTGGTCCAGAACCACCGGCAGGTCATCCCGGATTTCTACGGGCTCACCACGTCGTTCATGAAGGAAACTCTCAAGCCCGGCGTGACCGTCCTGGCCGACGAACCGGGCGCGCCCTGGGCGAAATACATCCATGGCGAGCGAGGCCAGGGCACCTGGACGTTTCTCGGCGGCCACGATCCCGAAGACCCCCAGCACCAGGTCGGGGACGCGCCCACCGAGATCTACACCCATCCCCACTCGCCGGGCTACCGGCTGATTCTCAACAACGTGCTGTTTCCGGCGGCGAAGAAGAAGGAGCTGAAGACCTGAGATTGTCACCCTGAGCGCAGCGAAGGGGCCGATCCCCGATGGAGATGGGCCCCTTCTCCTTCGCTACGCTCAGGACGGCGACTGCGCTCAGGGTGACTCCCACTGTAGATTTCTCCTCGTGAATTCCCGCATCACAGCTGAAGCGGCCCGGCGCATCGCGGGCGAAATCGCAGCCGCCGGCGGCCGCGAGGTGTGTTTCGTCGCGACCGTGGATGGCGAGGGCATTGTCGTGGCGGTGCGCCCGGTGGCGCGCGGCACCGCGGAGGAAGTGCTGGCGCTCCCCGGCGTCGCCGGCCGGGGCGAGATGGTGCTCCACAACCATCCCGGAGGACTGCTGGAGCCGTCGGTTCCCGACCTCTCGGTGGCGGCGCGGCTCCACGACGGCGGGATCGGCTTCGGGATCGTCAACAACGACGCCACAGCGCTCTACGTGGTAGTGGAAGTGCCCCGCCGCAAGGTGCCGGTACGGCTGGATCCGCTCGCGGTGGTGGCCACGCTGGGAGAGCAGGGACCGGTCGCCGCCCGGATGGGCGCGTTCGAGGACCGGCGGGGCCAGCGGGACATGGCCGCGCACGTGGCCGACGCCTACAACGACGGCGGCGTGGTGCTGCTGGAAGCCGGCACCGGGATCGGGAAGTCGTTCGCCTATCTCATCCCCGCGCTGGCCTGGGCAAAGGCCAACGGCGAGCGGACCATCATCTCCACCAACACCATCAATCTCCAGGAGCAGCTGGTCGGCAAGGACCTGCCGCTTCTGCGGGACGCGCTGGCCGACGAGGATCACACTCCCACCTTCGCCCTCCTCAAGGGTTGGCGGAACTATCTCTGCCTCGCCCGGCTCGGCACCGCGATGGCGGGCCAGCAGTCGCTGCTCGAGCCGGAAAAGCTCGACGAGCTGCTGGGAATCTCCGAGTGGGCCGCCCGGACCGCCGACGGCACCCTGGGCGATCTGCTGGTGCAGCCCAGCAGCGAGGTGTGGGACGAAGTGGCGGCGGAGCCGGATCTCTGCCAGCGGATCCGCTGCCCCCAGTTCGACCGCTGCTTTCTCTTCCGGGCCAAGCGGGCCGCGGCGGAAGCCGACGTGGTCGTGGTGAATCACCACCTGCTGGCCTCTGACCTCGCGGTTCGGAGCGAGCAGGAGAACTGGGACGAGGCGGCGGTGCTTCCGCCCTACCAGCGGCTGGTGCTGGACGAGGCCTATCACCTCGAGGATGTCGCGGCGAATCACCTGGGCGCCCAGGTGACCAGCCGGGGGATCCGGCGGGTACTGGGCCGGCTGGAGCGCGGGGGCAAGGGTCTCCTGCCGGCGCTGAGCTACGAGCTGTCGAAACAGCACGACCTGCTCAGCCGGGCCAGCCAGGACCTCCTGGTGCAGCGTCTCCTTCCCGCCCTGGCCGACGCCCGGCGGGCCACCGAGGCGATGTTCCTCCGCTTCTCCGCCCTGCTGGACGGCGGAATCTCCCCGCTCCGGCTGGACAGCGAGTTCGGCTCCGCTCCCATCTGGGCTGCGGGACTCTCCGCCGAGCTGGACGGCGCCCTGGGCGCCTTCCGGCGGATGCGGGACGATGTGGAGACCATTGCCGACCGGATGAGCCAGGGCGAGATGACCGAGCGGCGCACCCAGCTCCTCGCCGAGCTGCGCGGGGTGATCCGGCGGCTCGAAGCGGCCACCGACGGGCTCAACCGCACCCTGCGGCCCGCGCCGGGCGGGGTGCCGACGGTCCGCTGGATCGAGCGGGCGGGGTCGAAGGGACAGAACGTGGCGCTGGCCGCGGTGCCGCTCGACCTCGCGCCGGTGCTGCGCGAGCTGCTGTTCGACCGGCTCACCACTGTCGCCCTCACCAGCGCTACCCTCGCGGCGGGGGGCGAGTTCGATTTTCTGGAATCGCGGGTCGGCCTCACCATTGCTCCGAGCCCGGTGACGGTGCGGGAGATCCTCCCCTCGCCGTTCGATTATCCGGAACAGTGCCTCTTCGGCATTCCCAACGACGTGCCCGATCCGCGGGAGGACGAGCCGGGTCACGACGCCTGTGTGGTCCGTGCCATTACCGAGCTGACCTGGGCCTCCGACGGCGGGATGTTCGTGCTCTTCACCAGTCACGCCGCGCTGCGCCGCGCGGCGGTCGAGCTGCGGGCCGGGCTACCGCCCCGCTGGCCGATTCTCGTGCAGGGCGAACAGTCGCGGGATCAGCTGCTCAGGCGGTTCCGGGAAGCGGGGAATGCGAT
Source organism: Gemmatimonadales bacterium (assembly GCA_035249765.1). Classification (GTDB taxonomy): domain Bacteria; phylum Gemmatimonadota; class Gemmatimonadetes; order Gemmatimonadales; family GWC2-71-9; genus JABFSM01. Next base: position 3,530 of record DATFGC010000293.1, read on the forward strand.
TCTGCTGGGAACCGATTCTTTCTGGGAAGGGGTGGACGTGCCGGGTCGCGCGCTCCGCGTTCTGCTGCTCTGCAAGCTACCTTTCAAAGTTCCTTCGGAGCCCCTGACCGCGGCCCGTCTGGAGCGCCTGGCCGAGCAGGGTGAAGACGGCTTCATGGGGTACCTGCTGCCCCACGCCGCGCTCAAGCTCAAGCAGGGCTTCGGCCGGCTGATCCGCACCCGGACCGACGCAGGCGTCGTGATCCTGCTGGACCGGCGGGTGGTGGTCAAGCGGTACGGCCCGCTGCTGCTGAGCGGATTGCCCAGGGCGGAGCGGGTTATGGGGAGCTGGGCCGAGGTTCGCACCAAGTGCGAGGACTTCTTCGCCCGGCACGGGATCGGAGCGAGCGTGTGAGATGAGCGGACGGCCGTCGAAAATCGTGTGTGTCGGGCGCAACTATGCCGACCATGCCCGGGAGCTCGGCAACGAAGTCCCGGCGGCGCCGCTGCTGTTTCTCAAGCCCCCGAGCGCGATCATCGGAGACGGCGAGCGGATCCTTCTCCCGCCCGAGTCGCAACGGGTGGAATTCGAGGCGGAGATCGGGGTGGTGATCGGGCGCCGGATGCACCGGGCCGGGCCCGAAGTCGCAGAGCGGGGAATCCAGGGGTTCGTCTGTCTCAACGACGTGACCGCGCGAGATCTCCAGAAGAGTGACGGCCAGTGGAGCCGCGCCAAGGGATTCGACACCTTCTGCCCGGTGGGGCCCCGGATCGCCGAGGGACTGGACTGGCGCTCGCTCGAGGTGATCGGCCGGGTCAACGGCGAAGAGCGGCAGCGGGCCCCCTCGAGCGCGATGGTGTTCTCGATTCCCGACCTGCTGGCCTACATCAGCGGGGTGATGACGCTCGAGCCGGGCGACCTGGTGGCCACCGGCACCCCCGCGGGGGTGGGGCAGCTCCGGCCCGGCGACGTGGTGGAAGTGGAGATTCCCGGAGTCGGGGTGCTGCGGAACCCGGTGGAGGCCTGGGAGGAATGACGATTCAGTTCAGCGATCGGCTGCGCAACCTGCCGGGCTATCCGCTCGCCGAAATCCCCACCATCAAGCGGCGGCTGATCGAATCGGGGATGGACGTGATCGACCTGGGCGCCGGGGACAACGATACGCCCCCACCCGCGCCGGTGGTCGAGGCGCTGCGCGAGGCGCTGGGCGATCCCGCCCTCAGCAAGTACGGGTTTCAGCAGGGGCTTCCGGCATTCCG
>DATFGC010000294.1:0-2509 GCA_035249765.1 Gemmatimonadales bacterium
CGGGTGGATGTGGTCGCCCGGCTCGGCGGCGACGAGTTCGGGGTGCTGATGCCCGACACCGACCAGGCCCAGGCGGAAACCGCGGTCCACAAGCTCCAGTCGCTGCTGCATGCCGCCATGGCGGAGGGGGGCTGGCCGATCACCTTCAGTATCGGAGCGACCACTTTCCTCGCCGCGCCCCCGTCTCCCGATGCCGCGCTGGCGGTTGCCGACGCCCGGATGTACGAGGTGAAGCACGCTCAGAAAGCAGCGGTGCGGTTTGGGGTTTGGGACGGGAGGACGGCAGGACGGTAGGTTGCTGGACGGCTGGACGGCTGGACGGCGGGTCTTACCGTTCACCGCTCACCGCTCACCGCTCACCGCTCACCGCTCACCGCTCACCGCTCACCGCTCACCGCTCACCGCTCACTCCCCCCGGATCGCCTCCAGCGGGCTGACCCGGGTCGCCCGCCAGGCGGGACCCCAGCTCGCCACCACGGCCACCGCCAGCAGGACGATCACCACGCCCGCGAAGGTGAGGGGATCCTGGGGCCGGACGCCGTAGAGCAGCCGCTCGAGGAAGCGGGCCAACCACAGTGAGGCGACGCCTCCCACCACCACGCCGGCGGCCGCGAGGGCCATTCCCTGGCGCAGCACCAGGCCCAGCACTTCGGAGCGCGACGCGCCCAGGGCGGAACGGATCCCGATCTCCAGCGTGCGCTCGGTCACGGTGCCGGCCAGCACACCGTAGATCCCCGCCGCTGCCAGCAGGAGGGCCAACGCCGCGAACCCCTGGAACAGGATGAAGGTGAACCGGCGCTGCTGGGCGGTGCCGGAGACCACCTCCTCCATGGTGGAGACATTGAGGATCGGCTGGGTCGGGTCCACCGAGCGGATGGCCGCCTGCACCGCGGCGGCCAGCGCGGCCGGATCTCCCCGGGTGCGAACCGCCAGATCCATTCCCCCGTCGGCGAAGTGGCCCTGGGATTCCGGAATGTAGAGCTGGGGCGCGCTCTCCTGGTCGAGCCCGGTGTGACGCACGTCGCCGACGATGCCGACGACGGTGCGCCAGGGCCGGTCCCGACTGCCGTACTGGACCTTCTGCCCGATCGGGTCGTCGCCGCCCCAGCCGATTCGGGCGAAGGTCTCGTTGATCAGCACGACCTTGGGACTGGTTGCGTTGTCCTGGGCGGTGAAGGCCCGGCCCCGCAGGAGCGGAATCCCCAGGGTCTGCACGTAGTCCGTCGTCACCGAATACCGGTCGGCCGAGGGAGCATCCTCCGGATTGGAGAGCAGCTTGCCTTCGATCTGAACGCCATACTGGTCGAAGTTGCCGCCCAGCGGAAGCATGCTGGTCCAGGCCGCCCGCTCCACCCCGGGAACGGCGCGGACCGCTTCCAGGGTCCGTTCCCAGAAGGCCCAGACCGGCTCGTCCTCACTGTAGCGGGCGCCGGTGGTCTGCACGGTCATCGTCAGCAGATGCTTCGGATCAAAGCCGGGGTCGACCGCGAGCAGCTTTTCCAGGCTGCGCAGCATGAGGCCGGCGCCCACCAGAAGCATGACCGCGAGCGCCACTTCCCCTCCGACCAGCACGGCACGGGCATGTTTTCTGGAGCGGCTTCCGGTGTGCTTTCCTCCCGGGCGCAGCGCGGCGAACAGATCGGGCCGGGCGGTGGCGAACGCGGGGACCACGCCGAACAGCAACCCGGTCAGGAGTGACACGGCCATCGTGAAGCCGAGCACGCCCCCGTCGATGCCGATGGCTCCCAGCCTGGGGAGGCTGGGCGGCGCGATGGCCTTGAGGCCCTCGATGCCCAGCCAGGCGATGGCGACGCCGGTTACCCCTCCGATCAGCGCGAGCATCACGCTCTCGGTGAGCAGCTGGCGCACCACCCGTCCCGGTCGCGCGCCCAGCGCGCCGCGAATGGCGAATTCCGTTTCCCGCTGCAGCGCCCGGCCCAGCAGGAGACTGGAGACGTTGGCGCAGGCGATCAGCAGGACGAAGCCCACGGCGCCCAGCACCGCGAGCAACGCGGGCTTTACCTTCTGGGTCAGTACCTCCTGCAATGGCGTGACCACCATGCCCGCCGTGGCGTACTGGGTCGGATACTCCGCCATCAGCCGTCCGGAAATCACCTCCAGCTCCCGCCGGGCGGCTTCGGGAGAGATCCCCGGCTTGAGCCGTCCGTGGGCGGCCAGGTGACGACAGGTACGGCAGCCCCAGGGGAGGGACACCTCATAAGCCAGGGGGGCCCAGAGCTGGGCCGAGGGAGAGATCAGATTCTCGAACCTGCGAGCCATGACGCCAACGACCAGGTACGGAATCCCGTCGAAGGTCACCGTTCGGCCGATCACCGCCGGATCTCCGCCGAACCGCCGCTGCCAGAGCCCGTGAGAGAGAATCGCCACCCGATGCTGCCCCCGCACGTGCTCCTCGGCGCGAAAGTCCCGTCCCAGCGCCGGGGCGACCCCAAGCACCGTGAAGAAATCCCGGGTGACCCGCTGGCCGTTGAGCCGCTCCGGCTCGCCC
>DATFGC010000295.1:0-3846 GCA_035249765.1 Gemmatimonadales bacterium
GGAGGCGCAGGATCCGCCGCCGCCGTGGCTTCGCGCCGATCAGCGGCTCTCCTTTCGCCGGGCTGTGGCGGCGGTCCGGAGACACGGAGGCGCCCTGCTCGCCGATGGGGTCGGAACCGGAAAGACCTGGATCGGTCTCGCGGTCGCCGCGACGATTGAACCGTCTCGTCCGATCCATGTCATTGCGCCCGCCGGTCTCCGGTCGCAATGGCAGGAGGCCGCGGCGCGCATCGGCCTCACCATCGTGAGCCATTCCCACGAAACCCTGAGCCGCGGCCGGCCACCTCCGGATGGTGCCGGCCCGGTCGTCATCGACGAAAGTCACCGGTTCCGAGCCTCGGCAATCCGCCGGTATGCGACCCTGGCGCCCTGGTGCGTGCAGCGACGAGGGATACTCCTCAGCGCGACGCCGGTGGTGAACCGGCTGACCGACCTGGCCCACCAGCTCCTCCTGCTGATTCGTGATGACGCGCTGGCCTGGAGCGGAGTACCCTCACTGCGAAGGGCCCTGGAATCCGCGCCGCCCCCCGGACTCGAGGAGCTGGTGGTGACCGGAGAAGACCGCTCGGGACGGCTTCCCCGGCGGCACGAATCCGCTGTCCGGCACTCCCCGACACCGGAGTGGCGGCGAGTGCTCCGCGAATGCCGCCGGCTGCAACTCTCCACCGACCCGGCCACGGCGGAGCTGCTGCGGTCGGTGCTCCTGCACGCGCTGGCTTCGAGTCCGGCGGCCGCCGCCGCCGCACTGGGCCGCTACGGCGGGCTGCTCCGGCACGCTCGCGATGCGGCGGCGAGCGGGTTCCGGCTCACCCGCGACGCCATTCGCCGCTATGTGGGTACCGACGCCGACCAGCTGGTGCTCTGGCCCCTGGTCGCCGAGCCGGCCCAGCGGGTCGAGCTGGTCCTCGACGATCTCGGCCGGGTGGACCGGCTCGAGCGGCTGGCGACGCTGGCGTGCGCCCGCCCGGACCCCAAAGTGCTTGCGCTCGGCGGCGTGCTGGCGGACCGCAAGCCGACGCTGGTGTTCAGCACCGCCACCGCGACGGTGGCGCACCTGCGGCGGGGAATCGGCCGGAAGGGCATCGCCTGGTGCACCGGACAGAGCGCCGGCCTCGACGGATCGGAGCTGCCGCGCGAAGCGGTGCTGGACTGGTTCCGCCGCGGCGAGCTCCCCGGCGACGAGCACTTCCCCCGGCCTTCTGTGCTGCTGGCAACCGACGTCGCCGCCGAGGGCCTCGACTTGCCGCTGATCGAGCGGGTCGTGCACTACGATCTCCCCTGGACCGCGGTGCGCATGGAACAGCGGAGCGGTCGAGCCATCCGGCTGGGCAGCCGCCATCAGCAGGTGGAGATCGTCCGGTTTGACCCACCCGGGGAGCTCCGGACCCTGCTCGGGCAGGAAGCGATTCTGGCACGAAAAGCCGGGCTTCCCCTGCTGGTCGGACTGGACCAGGGACCCGATTCGGCCTGGCGGCTCCGGGCCCGGGTCGCCGCGTCCTGGAGTGGAGCGCCCGGGCAGGAGGGCACCGCGGTGGTGCGAGACCTGGAGTCCGGAGCGGTTGCCGGTATCCGCATCCGGTGGAGCGACGGTACGGCGCGCGATCTGGTGCTCGCCCGCACCAGAAACGGCTGGACCGCGGACGCCGGCACGATCGAACGGCTGCTGGACCTGGCGGCAGAGCCTGACAAGGCATCGGAAAGGATGTCGGCGGCGGCGCTCCGGACCGCGGTGCGGGGGCTCTCCTCCCGGCTCGCGGGCCTGCTCCGAATGGCGAACGGAGTGGAGCTGAGCGCCGGCCCGCCCGGGAAATGCGTCCGGGTGTTGCGGCGCCGCCTGGTGGCCCTTGCGACCGGCGCCGCACGGCGGCGAAACAGGCGGGGGCTCGAAGTCTTCGCAAGGGGACTCCGGCATCTCCAGCGCGGACTCACCGCGGGCGAAGCGCGGCGGCTCGAAGCCTGGATGAACCTGGACGACCGGAGCCTGGCGGACCGGGTGGCCCGGCTTCCGCTGGAGGCGCCCCGGCCCGCGGCGGAGGAGGTCACACTCTTCGGCCTGCTGGTAGTGGAGCCGCCGTAATCGGAGCGCTACCTTTCCGCATGCTCAGGCTCACCACCGTGCTGTTCGACCTCGACGGCACGCTCATCGATTCGGTCCGCCTGATCCTGGACAGCTATCATCACACCCTGGCCTGTCACGGCCAGGAGCCCTGTCCCGATGAATTCTGGCTGGCCGGCCTCGGCACGCCGCTCCGGGTTCAGTTCCGCCAGTGGGCCGACGATCCGGTCCGGCTGGAAGCGATGATCGGGACCTACCGGGAGTACAACCTGGCTCACCACGACACCCGGGTCACCGCCTATCCCGGCGTGGTGGAGATGGTGCGGGCCATCCGCCGGGCCGGCTATCGCACCGGCCTGGTCACCAGCAAGAACACCCCGGGGGCGATGCGGGGGCTCCGGGTGATCGGATTGGAAGAGGAAATCGAGCTGATCGTCGGGGCCGATGATGTCGAGCACCCCAAGCCCCACCCCGAGCCGGTCACCCTCGCGCTGGCCCGGCTGGGAGAGCCGGCCTCGAAGGCCCTGTATGTCGGCGACAGCATTCATGACATGGAGTCGGGCCGGGCGGCCGGAGTCGCGACCGCCGCGGTGCTGTGGGGCCCGTTCGGGCGGGAGCATCTCGAACGCGCCACGCCGGACCACTGGCTGGAGCGGCCGGAAGAACTGGTCAAGCTGCTGAAGGCTGATGGCTGAAGGCTGCGGGCTGAAGGCTCCCCAACCCAAAGGTCCCTGATGGACTGGTTCCTGTTTGCCATTGCCGTGGCCGTGGTGGGGTATCTGGTCATCACCTTCAACGGTCTCACCCGGCTCCGGATGCTGGCGCGCAACGCCTGGTCCGACATCGACGTCCAGCTCCGGCGCCGGCACGACCTGGTGCCGGTGCTGGTCTCCACCGTCAAGGGCCACGCGGGTTATGAGAAGGGCACCCTGGAGGCGGTGGTCGAGGCCCGTAACCGCGCCATCGGGGCGGGCGGGCCGGCTGCCGCGGGAGCCGCCGAGCGGGAGCTGGCCGGCCAGGTGGGGCGCCTCCTGGCGCTGGCCGAGGCGTACCCCGACCTGCGGGCGGGGGAGAGCTTTCTCGAACTACAGCGCTCCCTCACTGAAATCGAAGATCACATCCAGAACGCCCGCCGCTATTACAACGCCGTGGTCCGGGACTTCAACACTCGCATCGAGCAGTTTCCTTCCAGCCTGGTCGCTCGGCCGTTCGGCTTCCACACCGAAGAGTTCTTCGGGCTGGACGACCGCTCCGAGGCGGCGGTGCCCCGGGTGGACGTATGACCGGGCGCGCCCTGCTCGCCCTGCTCGTCTGGATCGCGGCGCCGGCCGCCGCGCAACGCACTCTGGAGATCGAGCGCTTCGATGCCCGGATCACGGTGAATGCCGACGGGACCATCGACGTGCTGGAGTCCATCCGGGCGAAATTCACCGGCTCCTGGAACGGGATCTATCGCAAGGTCCCGGTGGAATACCGCACCGCCCAGGGCTTCAAGTGGACCGTCCGGCTCGATCTGATGTCCGCCACCGACGCAGCGGGACAGCCGCTCCGGACCGAGACCAGCCGGGAGGGACACTTCATCCAGTACAAGATGTGGATCCCCGGCGCCGTCGATGCGGTGCGCAGCGTGGTGCTCCGCTACCGGGTCCACAACGCGCTCCGGTTCTTCGAGGATCACGACGAGCTGTACTGGAACGTCACCGGGGACGAGTGGGACGTCGCCCTCGGTGAGGTGAGCGCGGCGATCGAGCTGCCCGCCGGGGCCACCGGGATCCGCGCCACCGCGTTCA